>JBJELS010000083.1:0-14921 GCA_051879275.1 Lachnospiraceae bacterium | reverse complement strand
TCTCCTTTCCTCTACGATGGCTTCAATTACCGGTCTGCCTACTCCTTTGATGGCAGTCAGGGCGTAACGGATAGAATCCCCGGTAACCGAGAATCCGGCTTCTCCCTCATTTATATCCGGAGGAAGGATTTCAATTCCCATCTGACGGCAGGTCAGAATATATTCTGAAACCTTTCCCGGATTATCAATGACTGAGGTCAATAAGGCTGCCATAAACTCCACCGGATAGTAATACTTCAGCCAGGCGGTCTGGTAAGCAACCACTGCATAACAGACTGCATGGGATTTGTTGAAAGCATATTTGGCAAAATCCAGCATATCATCATAAATACCCGAAGCCACCTTTTCGGAAATACCGTTTGCCAGACAGCCCGGCACCCCTTCCTCAGGATTGCCGTAAATAAAATTTGCCCTCTCCTTCTCCATTACCGACTGTTTTTTCTTACTCATGGCACGTCTGAGCAAATCACTCCGTCCCAGAGTATAGCCCCCCAGATCACGGACAATCTGCATAACCTGCTCCTGATATACGATACATCCGTAGGTGGGGGAAAGAATAGGCTCCAGCTGCGGGCAGGAATAGGTGATGGAATCGTGATTATCCTTTCCCTTAATGTATTTGGGAATAAAGTCCATAGGCCCGGGGCGATAGAGGGAGATTCCCGCAATAATATCCTCCAGATTTCGAGGCTTTAATTCCTTCATAAAGCTCTTCATTCCACCGCTTTCAAGCTGAAATATCCCATCCGTCTTTCCTGTACCGATGGAGGCAAAAACCGCTTTATCATCATAGTCCAAAGCATCCACATCAATATGAATACCATGCTTTTTTTCAACATTATCCACAGCACTTTGAATTACGGTGAGTGTTCTCAGTCCCAGAAAATCCATCTTCAAAAGGCCCAGCTCTTCCAGTGTCGTCATGGTAAACTGCGTGGTAATAGAGCCGTCAGCACCTCTGGATAAGGGAACATAGTTATCTGCAGCTTCAGGACAGATAACCACTCCCGCAGCATGCATGGAGCTATGGCGTGGAAGACCCTCCAGCCGCTTACAGTGGTCAATAAGAACCTTAACCTGCTGGTCCTCTTCATAAAGCTTACGAAACTCCGGATTAATTTCCAGGGCACGCTTAATGGTAATATTCAACTCATTGGGCACCATTTTGGCAATACTGTCTACATAATTATAAGGCAAATCCATTACCCGTCCCACATCCCGGATAACCCCCTTTGCAGCCATGGTACCAAAAGTGATAATCTGTACCACCTTATCCCAACCATATTTTTTCCCTACATAATCAATAACCTCCTGCCTTCGTTCAAAGCAGAAGTCAATATCTATATCCGGCATGGAGACGCGCTCCGGGTTTAAAAACCGTTCAAACAGCAGAGAATATTTTATAGGGTCAATATTGGTAATGTGCAGGCAGTAGGCCACGATACTTCCCGCCGCCGATCCCCGGCCCGGTCCTACCGGTATCCCCTGATTTCTGGCATAATTGATAAAATCCCAGACAATCAGAAAGTAATCCACATATCCCATATTATCAATTACACCGAGCTCATAATCCAGACGCTGCTTCAGGGTTTCTCCCGTTTCTCCTGCCGGTTGATCATGATCCTTTCCATAGCGTTTTGTCAAACCGTCATAGCACAGCTTTGTCAGATATTCCAATGCGGTATAGCCTTTAGGTACCTCAAAATGGGGCAGCTTTGTTTTTCCAAATTCAATTTCCACATTACATCGATCGGCAATGCGCTGACTGTTTTCTATCGCTTCCGGAGCATAAGGAAACAGAGCTTTCATTTCCTCTTCACTCTTGACATAGTATTGGCCCCCTTCATAGCGCATACGGTTTTCGTCTGCCAACCGTTTTCCCGTCTGTATACACAGCAAAATATCATGGGGCTCCACGTCTTCGGCATAGGTATAGTGAACATCGTTGGTTATTACCAGGGGAATATCCAGCTGCCGGCTCATCTTAATCAGCTGCTGATTTACCCCTGCCTGCTCCTTCAGTCCATGGTCCTGAAGCTCCAGGAAGAAATTATCCCTGCCAAAGCACTCCTGATACTTCAGTGCCGCTTTTACGGCCTCGTCATAAAGTCCCCTCAGCAGGTTCCTGGGAACCTCTCCTGCCAGACAGGCCGAAAGGGCAATAATCCCTTCATGATATTCATGCAATACCTCCATGTCTACTCTGGGTTTATAATAATACCCTTCGGTAAAGCCCCTGCTGACAATCTTCATCAGATTGGCATAACCGGTATTGTTCTCCGCCAAAAGAACCAGATGGTGGTAACGATTCTCCCCACCCCCTGTCTCCTTATCAAAACGGGAGCCGGGAGCCACATAAACTTCACAGCCCATGATCGGCTTAATCCCCTCTTCTCTTGCAGCCCGGTAAAAATCAATGGCTCCATACATTACGCCATGATCCGTAACGGCAGCACTGTCCATCCCCAGCTCTTTTACCCGCTTAACATATTCTTTGATTTTATTGGAACCGTCCAGCAGACTGTACTCTGTATGGACGTGTAAATGCGTAAATGCCATTTAAGCCTTCCTCTCTCTTCATCCTATAAAATTACTATAGGGGGCATAGCCAAAAAATACAAGAAAAATCGGGAAAAAATATGCCCTTTAAAATGTGAAAAAGAGGATGGTGCAAAAGTCAATAAAATGACTTAAGCCACACCCTCCTTAACAGGTCAAGCTTTACAGATACTTTTTTAAATCCTCCACTTTATTCAGTTCTTCCCAGGGAAGCTTCAGATCATTGCGTCCGAAATGTCCATAAGCAGCTGTCTGCTTATAAATGGGACGGCGAAGATCTAACATTTTAATGATACCGGCGGGACGAAGATCAAAGTTTTCACGAACGATTTCCACTAACCGGCTATCCTCCAGCTTCCCTGTACCGAAGGTATCTACCATAATGGAGGTAGGCTGTGCTACACCGATGGCATAGGATAACTGGATTTCGCATTTATCCGCAAGCCCTGCTGCCACTATATTTTTGCTACATAACGGGCTGCATATGCTGCTGAACGGTCTACCTTAGTACAGTCCTTTCCTGAAAAAGCACCACCCCCGTGACGAGCCATACCGCCATAGGTATCTACGATAATCTTACGTCCAGTAAGGCCGGAATCCCCATTGGGTCCTCCGATTACGAAACGTCCTGTCGGATTGATAAAATACTTTGTAGCTTCATCCACCAGAGCGGCAGGAATTATGGGATCAATAACATGCTTACGAATATCTGCACGAATCTGTTCCTGACTTACCTGTGCTGCATGCTGGGAAGAAATAACCACAGCGTTTATATGAACAGGCTTTCCATCCTCATCATACTCAACAGTTACCTGGCTTTTTCCGTCAGGTCTAAGGTAAGGAAGGGTTCCGTTTTTGCGAACCTCCGTCAATCTTCTGGTCAGCTTATGCGCCAGGGCAATGGGATAGGGCATATATTCCTCAGTCTCATTGCTTGCATAGCCAAACATCATACCCTGATCCCCTGCACCTATTGCTTCAATATCTGCATCTGACATCTGATTTTCTTTGGCTTCAAGGGCCTTGTCCACGCCAAGGGCAATATCTGCTGACTGCTCATCCAATGCTACAATCACACCACAGGTATTGGCATCAAAGCCTTTTTCGGAAGCATCGTAGCCGATTTCTCTGATGGTATCGCGAACCACATTCTGAATATCCACATATCCTTTTGTGGTAATTTCCCCCATAACCAAGACAAGACCGGTAGTAATTGCAGTTTCGCAGGCTACACGGCTATTGGGATCCTGAGCCATCATGGCATCCAAAATGGCATCGGAAATATTATCACAGATTTTATCAGGATGCCCTTCTGTTACTGACTCGGAAGTAAATAATCTTTTTTCCATTGTTTGTCCTCCTTTGGATTAAGAAATAGAAAAGTCCGCTGGATGTAAGCGGACTAAGTTTATGATACTCAAATCCTCTTATTGTTCGAAAAATTCGCTCAGGTTGGCACCTTCCCATCCGGGGGTTGCCGTGGCTTCACAGGTCCTCTGTACCTCCACCACTCTGAATAAGAGAGAATATACAATATGGAATTTTCATATCTATTGATACATTACTCTATCCTATGAACATTGTCAAGACTTTTTACCTTGTTTTTCTTGACAGTATTCACAAAAAAAACTATACTTTTGCTATCAGGTATATTGATTTCAAACAAAAGGAGGCTCAGATGAAAGCAGTCCCTACAACTGGCTTAACCCCAGGTATGACTGTGGGTAAAGATATTTATACCTATAATGATCTGCTGCTTATACCCGAAGGTACAAGACTGTCTGATAAGGCCATTACCAAATTGGCCTTCTACTCTATTCCGTTTATTTACATCAGAAAGGATGAGATACCCGAAGAGATCATTGCTCCTGAGGATACCTACTCTTCCCGGATAAAGAAAAGTACGGCCTTTCGTAAGTTTACTTCGGAATTTAATAAGGATGTGGATAAGCTTAAGAATGCCCTGAATGATGTTGTAGAAAGAAATACTCCCCTGGATGTTAACGAATTACTCCATGATACGCTTGCTTTGCTCGATAACACTCATGGTTCTATCCATATTTTTGATATCCTTCACAATATGCGCCAATACGATGATATGACCTATGCACACAGTCTCAACGTAGCTCTGATTTGCAATGTTCTTGCCACCTGGCTGGGAATGAGTGATGAGGATATCCAATTAGCTACCCTATGCGGTCTCCTTCATGATATCGGCAAGCTGAAGATTCCGGAAGTCATCATCAAGAAGCCGGATAAGCTGACCAATCAGGAATATAACGTGGTAAAGACACATACTACGGAAGGCTTCAATATTCTGCAGAAGTGCCATGTGGATCTTCGTATATCCACCTCAGCCTTGCTGCACCATGAACGCTGTGACGGCTCCGGCTATCCCTTTGGGCTTACTTCTTCCCAGATTGATCCCTTCGCCAAAATTGTAGCCATTGCCGATGTCTATGATGCCATGACTGCTGCCAGAGTCTATCGCGGCCCTGTATGCCCTTTTTCCGTAATTGCCATGTTTGAGAGCGAAGGAATCCAGAAATATGATGCTAAATACATTCTCACCTTTATGGAAAATGTATTGAATACCTATATTCTCAACAGAGTTCGCCTGACCGATGGCCGTGAGGGTGAGGTTGTCCTGATTAATAAGCGTTTTCTCAGCCGTCCTCTGGTACGATGCGGCAAGGAATATGTAGATTTAAGCAAGGAACCCTCAGCTCTTGCCATTGAAGCAATCATATGACCTACACAGAGTCAAGACGAATGAAAATAAGGGTGCGTGAAAATACAAGTATTTTACGCACCCTCTGTTTTTGTTCTGTTTAATCAAAGTCTATCAACCTGTTTTCAGCTTAAACTTCTGAATATCCCGTTCCGTCTCCACCCGTTCAATCTGGGCTCCCAGACTCTGAAGCTTCAAATCAAAATCCTCATATCCTCTCTGTACATACTGGATTTCATCAATCAAAGTAAAGCCCTCTGCCGCAAGACCTGCCAAAACCAGGGCCGCACCGGCCCGCAGGTCAGGAGCACTGAGACTGGCCCCGGTATAGCGGGATACTCCGTTAATAATTGCGGTATTTCCTTCTACCTTTATATTGGCTCCCATTCTGGTCAGCTCATCCACATAACGAAAACGATTTTCAAAAATACTTTCGGTGACGATACTGGTTCCCTGAGAAAGCCCTAAAGCAACCGCCATCTGAGGCTGCATATCTGTGGGAAATCCGGGATAAGGAAGGGTTTTTACATGCGTATGATTCAATGGTTTGGAAGCCACTACCCGAACCGCATCATCAGATTCCTCTACTTCACAGCCAATTTCCATCAGCTTTGCGGTAATAGACTCCAAATGTTTGGGAATCACATTCTTTACCGTAATATCCCCTTTTGTCACCGCCGCCGCAAACATGAAGGTACCCGCCTCGATCTGATCCGGAATAATGGTATATTCTGTTCGATGAAGGCTGCTTACTCCTTTAATACGAATAACATCCGTACCGGCCCCCTTAATATTGGCACCCATACTGTTTAAAAAGTTGGCAAGATCCACCACATGGGGCTCCTTGGCTGCATTTTCTATAATGGTTTGACCTTCTGCCATTACCGCTGCCATCATAACATTTATTGTGGCCCCTACGGAAACCACGTCCATATAAATGTGGCTTCCCTTAAGCTGATCAGCCTCTGCAGAAATCAGTCCATGGGCAATATCCACTCTGGTTCCCAGGGCTCTCCAGCCTTTAATATGCTGGTCTATGGGCCGGCTTCCGATATTACAGCCTCCCGGAAGCACCACCTCTGCTTTTTTATATTTACCCAGAAGGGCTCCGATCAAATAGTAGGAGGCTCTGATTTTTTTGATAAAATCATCCTCAATCACATGTGCATGAATCTGTGAACCATTAATTTTAACGGTATGTCTGTCTACTCTTTCAATAATGGCACCGATGCTCTCCATTGCCTGCATCAATGCATGGGTATCCCTTACGTCCGGGACATTTTCTATCACAACGGTTTCATCCGTCATAATCGCAGCAGCCAGAATGGGCAGGGCTGCATTTTTAGCACCGCCGATTTCCACTTCTCCAACCAGAGGATTTCCACCTTTTATAACAAACTGTTCCATCGTTTACCTCTTATAAACATTTTAAAATCCAAGTATCATCAAGATAGTATAGCACATTATTCAGTTTTGTAAACCTGCAAACCTTTGTTTGCCCTTCTTTCTACGTTCTAATTTAAATAGTCAAGCGGGTTCACAGCCACACCATTGATCCGAATTTCAAAATGCAAATGAGGCCCTGTACTCACACCGGTATTTCCGCTTAAGGCAATCCTCTGTCCCTGCTTTACGGTCTGCCCTACAGATACCTGCACTTTGCTCAGATGCGCATAGCGGGTCTCCGTTCCTCCGGGATGCTTAATATAGACTACATATCCATAGCCTCCGTACCAACCTGCCCTGGTTACGGTACCACCGCTGGATGCGTAAACCGCTGTTCCTGTAGGTACACCCCAGTCTACACCCTGGTGATTACTGGAGGCGCCTCTTGTGGGTGAGGTTCTCCGTCCAAACCTTGAGGTCAGACGTCCTCCGGAAACAGGTTTAATATAGGTAGGAGGTATCTTAGTTCCCCGTTCCACAATTTTGGGAACTGCCTCCATTACCACCTCTTCCTTAATGATTTCCTTACTGATTTCCTTATCGTTTCTATAGGTCACCTGTGCCACAACCTTACGGAAACCGGTGGACGGTTCCTGCCTGGTAACTTCTTCCGTCGTATACCAGTCATCATTATCCAGATAAATTACTTCCGCATCATATGCCTCTTCCAGATACACCTGTTCAGTACGAACCACCGACAATTCAGGCTCAGGGACGGTTACAATCAGCTCTTCACCGATACGAATCGTAGAATTTTCATTTGTAAGGTTCTCATTTAATTCTATGATTCTCTCGATAGAGATGTTCGTCTTTTCCGCAATCTTCGATAAGGTATCTCCGGAAATTACCTCATAGGTAGTATTAACTTCCTGCTCCTTCGTTACCTGTTCTATGGCCTCCGTTAAGGGGGTCAGCTCACTCTCCATGAGAAAAGCCTCTACAACCTCCACAGCTTCTGCGAAATCCATGGCCATCAGCCCATAATCATAATCCTCGAAGTCCTCTCCGATATCCGAATCCACCTCTTCAAATATCTCATCAAAGTAGGCCTCAATTCCTCCCTTCCAAAAAGCCGGGATCCCTTCCTCCTCCTTCTCCTCGTTTTTTATTACCTGGGCAGTAAGAGCACTCAGCTCCCGGGAAGGATCCAAAATCAGCTTCACCCCATATTGGTCTTTTTCATCAAACTTTTCCAATGCCGCCTCCAAAAGAGAAAGCACCTCCGTGGAGGAAGCGAGGTTAACCGTATAATCTTTTATTTTAACGGTATAAGCCCTCTTCAAGGTCTGAACAGAGCTTTCCTTCAAAACATCTGTGATTCGGCTCAATAAGACTTTATCCCGATCAATTTCCCCGAAGACAACCTCCTTTGACTCCACCTCTAAATCCATTCTGATATACTGAATATCCTCGGAATCCCCTGCAACAGCTCTCCTGCTTCGGCTGATCAGATTATCAATTTTTTCACGGGAATCCGTCCTTCCGATCAGAGTACCATTTATGGAAAAGGTAAAAAGATTATCCCCTGCTTCCAGTGGTTTAACCAGATTCGGCAGGAAAAAGACATAAAAAAAAGCGGAAAAAATCGCTGTTCTCAAAAAGCTTATCCGTAGTCTTTTATAATATCTTGTTATTTTTATCATAATTATTATCCAACTATATTCTGCAAAAAGAAGACAGGCTTCTTTTCCTAATTTATTCCATGTAACAATTTTGTAACAACTCTATCATAACAGTATTTTTTTCCCTTGTAAAGTAAATCTTATGGTATACTGTAAATAGTAAAAGCGTATACGAATCTGTATGCAAAAAAGGAAGGTGGAGAATGGAACCGATTATTTTCCATATCGATGTAAATTCAGCCTATCTGAGCTGGACAGCAATTACCCTCTTAGAACAGGGAAGCAGTGTAGATCTGCGTCAGATTCCCTCTGTGATTGGTGGCGATCAAAGCAAGAGACACGGCGTGGTACTGGCTAAATCCCTCCCTGCCAAGGCCTATGGTATCCAAACCGGCGAACCTATTGTCAATGCTTTTCGGAAATGTCCATCCCTTACTTTGGCACCGCCGGACCATAAAATGTACTCCGCCCGCTCCCGTCAGCTGATGGAGTATCTTGCTTCCGTCTGCCCTTCCATAGAGCAGGTCAGCATTGATGAATGTTATATGGATTTTTCTCCTATTGCCCACCGGTATACTTCCTATATGGAAGCTGCCAATGAGATAAGAGAGGCGGTTTTACACCGCTTTCATTTTACCGTAAATATTGGGATTTCCAACAGAAAGGTTCTGGCAAAAATGGCCTCGGATTTCCAAAAGCCCAATCGCATACACACTCTCTTCACCGATGAAATCCGGGAAAAACTGTGGCCCCTTCCCGTAGACCGCCTGTATATGTGCGGCCGCTCCAGCATGGAAGTGCTTCGCAAGCTGGAAATTCTTACCATAGGGGAACTGGCAAGAGCCAATCCCGCTGTTTTAACCGCCCATTTAAAAAGTCATGGTATGCTGCTCTATCATTACGCTAACGGAATCGATTCCTCGACAGTGGAAACGGCTCCCAATGCCGCCAAAGGCATAGGCAATTCCACTACACTGAGCTCGGATGCAGTCTCCCGCGAGGAAGCCTTACCCATTCTTTTATGGTTATCCGAAAGTGTTGCCGCCCGGCTTCATAAAGCCGGACAGTCAGCCTCCATAATCAGCTGCGAAATCAAATACAGTACCTTCCGCAGCGTATCTCACCAGACTACGTTATCCACACCCACCGATTCCGCCGATAAAATCTACGAAACTGCCTGTCTGCTATTCGATGAATTATGGGATCGTTCCCCTATCCGTCTTCTGGGCATACGAACCTCTAAACTCATTTCAGCTGAAGAACCGGTTCAGCTGAATCTTATGGACCTTAAGATACTGAATGAACAACAGCGTCAGAACACAAAGCAGCAAAAGCTGGAACAGGCTCTGAATAAAATCAGGCAGAAATACGGCGATGATGCCGTCATCCCGGGAAGCCGCCTGAAGTGAACGGGACAGGAAAAAGCCCCTGCCCGGGACTTACTTTTTACGTACAGAATAACCGAACCTTCCCAACTCTTCCCCCAGCGAAAAATAGGTGCCGTGGGAATAAGCAACCGGATGGCTGTCCTCCAAATGAAACTTTCCCTTTTGATCCATATACTTTTCCTCGACATGGACGGCAACAATTTCTGCCAAAAACATATGATGGGTGCCCAGCTCAAGGATCTGTGTTACCTTACATTCCAGATTCACCGGGCTTTCCTTGATTCCCGGTGCACCGATTATGGTAGATGGCATGGGAGTAAGATTCATTTTTTCCCATTTATCCACATCTCTTCCGCTGACCACTCCGCAATAGTCTGTGGCTCTGACCAGCTCTTCCGTAGTAAGATTAATTACAAACTCCCCGGTTTCTCTAATCAGATGATAGGAATAACGTTCCGACCTCACCGAAATCGATACCATAGGCGGAGAGCTGCAGACCGTTCCCGCCCAGGCTATGGTCAAAAGATTGGGCTTCCCGTTCTTTCCCTGACAGCTCACTAAAACTGCAGGCACCGGATAAAGCATATTTCCCGGCTTCCAGGTTTGCTTTGCCATAGTTCTCTCCTCTGCTCCCTAAAATACTCCGTAAATATCCAGAATCTGGATGATTACTCCGGCTGCCGCAGCCAAAAGAATAAGAACCAGCATCCATCTGCTTTTCCTGTAATACTTCTCTGCAGTTACTTCCTGGGCCGCCAAAACCATCTCTGACTTTGTCTTACATTCTTCAACTATAACAGCCTGTACATTCCGATAAACCTTAACATTTTCTTTATGCAGAAAATCATCTGCCTGTTTAAACCATTCCTCAATTGCCTTCTGGTTCTCCTCCTGCTGCTTAAACAGTCTGGATAATTCCTCTTCTATTCTGCTTCCATCGCTTTCGGCTGCAATCTGTGCAATCTTCTCCAGGCTTTCCTTCGAGAGGCGCTGAAGGTCTTCTTCAGACTGCCGGGTGAGTGCCTTAATGCTCTCAGCAGTCTCCGTATTTCTCAGCTGCAGCTTTCTCATCTCCTGCAGACATTTCTCATATTCCGATACCTGAAGGCGGAGTCTCTTAAGCTCCTGTTCCTCCGCTGCCTGATTTGCTCTTATCACTTCACCGGCAGTAAACTTCTGGGCCAGTTTATCAATAAAGTTATCCATGATTTCCTCCATCTCTGAAACACTGTTACAGGGTAAGATTAACTGGTGCTATTTTACCATATTCTATGCAATTATACAAACAATTCCGTTTTGTATATATTGCATACTTTTTTTCTTTGTTCATTTTTATTTTTGTTTGGATTAACTATATCTTTACATCTTGTTCATAATTTATTCATATTCTTTTGCTATACTAAACTCAAGTTGAAAACACGTTCTTTCTCCATATGTTTAAAGAGCAAATTAGATGAATTTTTTCATAATAGCCCGGGTACCGCAAGGTGCCTGGGCACTCCTCATTTATAGCAATAATTTTCACTCATTTAATCGAAAAAAGGGATGCTGCTGCATCCCTTTTTTAGTCTCCATTGGCTATGTCCTGAATCTGTTCGTTCAAGGAAAGCATCTTTCTGTCCAATGCAGAAACCATGGTGGAGCAATCCACCAGCTCATCCTTAATATGCTGCGGAACATTTCCTTCAAATTTATAATTTATTTTATGCTCCAATGTAGCCCAAAAGTCCATAGCCACCGTTCGGATCTGAATTTCCACCTTTGCATGAACAATTCTGTCCGAAAGATAAATAGGAACTGTTACCAGCATGTGATAGCTTTTATAGCCGCTTGGTTTGGGCTTTTGTATGTAATCTTTAATCTGTAGAATCCGAATATCGCTCTGATTACTGATCATTTCCGCTATTCGGTAAATATCTGAGGTAAAGGAACAGATTACCCGTATCCCCGCAATATCATTGACATATTCCACCATGTTCTGAATCGTAGATTCATAGCCGTTACGTTTCAGCTTCTTGACGATGCTCTCTGAGCTTTTTATTCTGGACTTGATGTGTTCAATAGGGTTATACCGGTGAACATGCTGAAACTCATCATTCAGAATTTCCAGCTTAGTCCCCACCTCCTTCAGCGCTGAATTATAAATGAGAATTACTTCGGTCCAGCTTTCCACCGGGGTACTCTCCTTATAGGATATTTCTTCCATTTTAGCTTAATCAACCTTTCTTTCGTTATCCACTTTGACTCGCTTCATCAGCTTTATCTTTAAAAAGCCAAAAACGAACTTTCTAATCATTGTCACCAAAATTTTACCATAATATAGAGTAAAATTGTCACTTTTTTCTAATATTTAATAAAACTTTTAGCTTTATGATTCTCTCTGCATCTGGTATACTAAGGCAAAAGGAGGAGTTATGCGTATCTGGTTTAAAGTTTTTAAGGATAACCGCTTACTGATGGACACCACCATAGAAAACCATTCTCCCGACACCCGTACTCACAAGGTTTTTCAGGCTGTGGAAGAATGCTGCTATGCCTTTAACCTTTCCAGGCCCATCTGGCTGGAATCTACCATTAAGGATTTTAAGCGCCATGCAAGAGCCCGGTTCACTCCGGATTCCTTTGTGGAAGAAGTGGACTTTGATTATCTGGAAATCCATGTAATAGAAGAGGACTGAAAGGAAAGCCCTGTCTTTCCCTTCAGTCCTTTTGTCTGTTTTACTCAAATAGTACTTCCTTACTCTTCGTAGCCGTTAGGATTATTGCTCTGCCATCTCCAGGAGTCCTCACACATCTGGCGAATACCGTTTTCAGCCTCCCAACCCAGCTCTTCCTTCGCCCTGGAAGCATCTGCATAACAGGTGGCGATATCACCCGGCCGTCTGTCCTTGATTACATAAGGAACTTTTACCTTGTTAGCTTCTTCAAAATTCTTAATGATATCCAAAACGCTATAGCCGGTACCCGTTCCCAGATTGTAGATTTTCAGCCCTGCCTTCTCCTCAATCTTTTTTAAGGCCTTTACATGGCCCTTTGCCAAATCCACCACATGGATATAATCCCGCACTCCGGTTCCATCCGGAGTATCATAATCATTTCCGAAAACTCCCAGCTCCTTAAGCTTGCCCACAGCCACCTGAGTAACATAGGGCATGAGATTGTTGGGAATTCCGTTGGGATTCTCTCCAATCGTTCCGCTTTTATGGGCACCGATAGGATTGAAATAACGTAAAATCACTACATTCCATTCCTGATCTGCCTTCTGTATATCTGTAAGAATCTGCTCCAGCATGGATTTGGTCCATCCATAGGGATTCGTACAGGTTCCCTTGGGACATTCCTCCGTTATGGGAATAAAGGCAGGGTCTCCGTAAACCGTTGCTGAAGAGGAAAAAATAATATTTTTGCAATTATGCTTTCTCATCACATCCACCAGAGTCAGTGTACCGGCAATATTATTCTCATAGTATTCCCAAGGCTTTGACACAGATTCTCCCACCGCCTTCAGACCGGCAAAATGAATGCAGGAGTCAATGCTTTCTTTAGAAAAAACCATCTCCAAAGCTTCTCTGTCCAAAATATCCGCCTGATAAAAGGGTACCGGCTTTCCGGTAATCGCTTCCACCCTTTTCAGTGATTTTTCACTGGAATTACACAGATTATCCAGAACCACCACATCATAGCCCGCCTGCTGTAATTCCACTACCGTATGGCTGCCGATATAGCCGGCTCCGCCTGTTACTAAAATTGCCATCTTCTACCTCTCATTTCTGCTGCCAAAGCAGCTTCTATTCTGCCAAACAGGCACATCTGTAATACCTGTTTTTTTCCTAACCCCAGAGCTTTTCAGGATATACTCCCTCATCCTTTAATTTGCGGATAGATGCCTTAACCAGAGGCTTATCCTCCTGATAGGTAACACCAAACCACTTATCCTGCGAGGACAACACCTTTACCTCAGCCTTTCTCTCCTCCAGAAGTCCTCCTACCTCTGTAGGAATCAGACACTCTGCCTTCATGGGATTTTCAGCCACCTTCTCGGCAAAGAACTTATGCAAAGCGCTGTCAAACAAATCAAACACAGAAGGATAAAAGGCCCACATATTCATGGAAACCAATGTGTCCGGTGAAACCGACACCCAGGTCTTACCCTCATCCTCCGTAAAAGCAGCTCCTGTTTTCGTTTTGATGATTTTGGTTCTCTCCACAATCTGGGTCAAAAAATCTCCTTCATCGGTAACGCACAAGCCTCTGGCTACACTTCCCTTATCCGTCAGAGTATTCTTTAGTTCATAGCCCACCATGGCATAAGTGGGAATGGCTCCCTGTCCTTCATTTCCCTTTAGAAATTCCACCAGAGTTGTATAGGCACTTTTGCCGTAATAATCATCTGCATTAATAACGGCAAAGGGTTCCCTGACCGTATTTTGGCAGCACATCAGAGCGTGGGTAGTTCCCCAGGGCTTAATCCGTTTTGCAGGGATAGTAAATCCCCCTGGAACATCCGTAAGTTCCTGATAAACGTATTCCACCGCAATGTGTCGGCTTACTGCATCTCCGATACAGCTGCGAAAATCTGCCTCATGCTCCCTTTTAATGATAAACACCACCTTGCCGAAGCCTGCATGCAGGGCATCGTATATGGAGAAGTCGATAATCTTATGCCCAGCTTCATCAATAGGATCAATCTGCTTTAAGCCGCCGTAACGGCTGCCCATTCCCGCTGCTAAAATCACTAAAGTAGGTTTTCCCATTTGTACCTCCGTTTCTCAAACCGTAGCATTCTCTTCTGTCCATACAGTATACTATTTTTTTTGCTCCTTTCCAATAGCCCCATGAATATTTCTCATGATTTCTGATTTATCTGTCAAATTCTGTCGTTATAAGACTAAAGTAAGATTTTTTGCTTTTCCCTATTTTCTGCTTGTGCTTTTTTTCATTTTCTATATAATAGTAAGGAAGAAAATAAGGAGGACAATGCAATGCCAAAACGCTCTGACATCCACAAGATACTCATTATCGGCTCAGGTCCGATCATTATCGGTCAGGCATGTGAGTTTGATTACTCTGGTACCCAGGCCTGTAAGGCTCTTCGCAAGCTTGGTTATGAAATCGTACTGGTGAACTCTAATCCCGCAACTATAATGACCGACCCCGAGACCGCGGATATTACTT
>JBJELS010000082.1:0-3080 GCA_051879275.1 Lachnospiraceae bacterium | reverse complement strand
TCACCTTCTCCGCCTGATTCACATAATTCTCTTTTGTCAGCTTCATTTTTCCTCTATTCCGCTATGTCAGCATTTTATGGATTCAAAATTATAATCGTAAATAGAATCCCTGTTCCTCTCCCCGTCTAAATAGTCCTTATACTCCTCAATCAGCCTCACTCCCAGCTCCTTGCCCTGCTCATACAGCTTCAAGAGCTTCTCGATGCTTTTCGTTGCTGCCGGATTCTCTTCCTTACGAATCAAAAGTCCGCCCAGAGAATCGTATTTTCCCGCCGCCTTCAGAGCGCCGATCAGAAGACTTCTCTTTAGCTTTCCCGGTGATACCAGTGCATTTAAATAAAATACCATATCTTTGATGGATTTATAAATCTCCTCCGTAGTTATTCCGGGATGAAACTTCCGGATAACTTCTGCCGTGTGGAAGCCGGGAATCAGATGTCTTGTCAGCTTTGCAGACAGGGGCTCCCTTCCGTCCATCAGTAATAACCGTCTGTCCAGATCACTTTCCAAAGAAAGATGATCTACTCCTGTTTCTTTGATTTGGCCATTTACAAAACCATGGCAGCTGACATCCAGGGCAAAATGACATAGATAACCATAAACATAGGAAAGATAAGCCCAATCCTCTCCCTGTTCTTTGATTACCTTTGCCGCCCGGGAGAAAAAATAGCTTCCGGGAAGGCCATGCAGTTCATGGCCGGTGGTATTCACATGATTTTTGCTCAGAGCATGATAATAAAATAAGAGGTCCGGCCCGTGAAGGCCAATATTGAACAGCTCAGGATAAGAATCAATTCTCTCTTTAATCGGTTTGGAAAGCTGAAGGCGAACCTCCTGTCCAAATCGATAGTGTGCATAGGTTGATGGCATGGCTTTATCTCCTGACTTTTTTTACTTTTCCCATTGTATCATCAAGGATAAAGGATTGGCAAGAAGCTTTAAGCCCTTCCTCTGTGGTGGGGAAGGTGATTCTATATTGGTTGATCTTTGCCGTGGACATGGTCAGATTACGGGGTCTTTGTGAAAACTTTTCCCTATCCCTGGCTATAAGCTCTTGTGATATTCCCAAAACTTCTGCAGCGATTTGGGCCGTTTCAGCGGTTGAACGTGTATTACTGCTCCCAAAATTATAGCTTCCGCCGGGAAGCTTCGCTGCTCTCTCCAAATTTCTGACTACCTGCCACACATCGGTTATTCCCCGATATTCATAACAGGCAAAGACTGCAGGTTTTCCCTCCTTCGCCGCTTCCAACAGCTTCGTCAGGAAATTCTGTTTATTCTTCATCTCTTTTCGCACAAAATCATACATCCAGGTAAGACGGAGAGCTATGGTTTCCGGGTACAGGGCTAAGCAGGCCTCTTCCGCCTCCAGCTTCTGCCTTCCATATTCATGATCTGTTTTGGCTTCCTCTTCTGTAAAGGCATCTTTTGCTTCATCATATTCTTTTCCCCAAATGCTTCTTCCCTGATAGACGTAGTCTGAGCTCATCAGCAGAAAAGGAATCCTTCCTTCTGCTGCTGCCACAGCCAGACTTTTACTTCCCTCTACGGTAACTTTACGGCTTTCTTCAGGATGCTTTACCACATACTGCGTATCGGCAATTCCACCACAGTGAATAATCATCTTGGGACAGCAGGACTCCACAAAAGCCCTTATCCTGTCAGGTCTTTCCAGCTGTAGCTCTTCATGAGAAGGCGCAATAATCTTCCATTTTTGCTCAGCCATATTCTCATAATAAAAGCGGACTCTGCTTCCTAAAAAGCCACTGCCTCCAATTAGTAATACCTTCATCATTTTTCCCTTCTACAAGGAAATAAGCATATCTTTCGATATGCTTATCCTTCCCGTATTATACATGATATGACCTCATCTATTCAATTACAAATCTTTCCATCATACCTACCATGGTGGTTACCTGTGAAGACTGTTCTTCGCTGACTGCCGCCGTTTCTTCGGAAGTAGCAGAGTTGCTGTCAACCACCTCGGAAACCATAGCCACATTCTGTTCAACTACCCGCATGCTTTCAGCCTGTTCCTGTAAGTCAACTTCCATCTTACCCATCAGCTCTATGGACATCTTGGCACTTTCCATAACCTCATTCATACTGGCTGCTGTTTCATCTGCATATTGGATTCCCTTTCCTACTGCCTGAACGGTAGTTTCAATCAGTACTCTGGTTTCTCCTGCTGCCTTTGCTGATTCCTCCGCCAGACTCTTAACCTGTTCTGCCACCACGGCAAAGCCTCTTCCGGCTTCACCGGCTCTGGCCGCCTCAATAGCTGCATTCAGGGAAAGTAAATTTGTCTGACTGGCAATATCCTCGATGGTAGCGATAATGGTCCCAATCTGCTCTGAACATTTGGCAATTTCAGAAATTGCTTCCTTCAGCTGCTGCATCTTTTCATTTCCCCTCTCCAGACTATCCCCTGCCCTGGCCGAGGCATCCACAGTGATTTTTGCTTCCTCTACCTGCTTTTCCATAGATACGGTCATCTTACGAATCAATTCCACAATTTCAGATACCTGAGTAGATTGCTGAGTACTTCCCTCTGCCAGCTCCATTGCCGCCTTAGCCAGCTGCTCGGAACCGCTGTCGATTTCCTGCGTACTGTTACGCAGGGAAATCAGCATTTCTCTGGTGCTGGAGAGAATAGCATCCATAGATTCCTTAATCTGTTTAAAATCTCCCAGATAGTCCTTAGTGGTATCTACCATATAATTTCCTTCACCCATCTGTCCCAGCACATAGGAAATATCACTGATCATATCGGTGAAATATTGCTTCATGAAGGTCAGAGACCGTACCATGTCTCCTACTTCACCACATCTGTCTCTGAAATCCTCCAAATCAATATTCAGATTACCTTCAGACAGCTCATGCAAAACCTCTGCCGTTTTGACGATAGGCTTCAGCAGCTCCTTCTGCGAGAATTTGATCGTTTTTAAAACCAAATCCACCAGACCAATGAAGGAGAGCACAAAAACTGCACACATAACATACTGGATAATTTCCATGGTATCAGCCTTCTTCTGCAGGCGATCCTGAACTGAGGAAATCAGCTGCGTGGTCTGACTGTT
>JBJELS010000081.1:0-3096 GCA_051879275.1 Lachnospiraceae bacterium | reverse complement strand
GACCTGCCGTTTGCCCGTATGGTGGAAAAGGAGCTGACCGGACGATTCTCAGTAAAGTTCATTAATATTTTTAAATATAATTACTCTTTTATTGCCAGACCACAGGACAAAGAGGAGATTCTCTCTTTTCTGAAGGAATTGACATCTGAATATGATAATACAACCCAGCTTTTTGCCGGTATTCGGAATTATTGTACAGATATCAAGGAACTGTACACGGAGTATCAATCAGCAAAAGACTGTCTTCTGTCCTCTATCATCACTGAGAACTGCCATTTTTCCTGGAGTGAAAATACGAATCCCCCCAAGGATTTTCACTTAAGTCCCGAGGTTCGCCATCGTATTTTTGAATATGCACGTAATAATGCAATTTCTCAGCTGACAAAAGAGCTGGAGCTGATTTTCTATCCTCCGAATGGCTGCAGCCTGATTGCCTTCCGCTCCTGCTACCACGACATCCTGTCCATTTATGAAAAGGTTTGTCTCTCCCTCAACATTTTTCCGCCCTGTCCTGCCCATGAGACAGAGCTCTACAATACAGAATATATGTATCAGAAGCTGCTCTCACTGATGCAGGAATTTTTTTCTTCTCGGCAGAGCCAGTCGTATGATATGAAAACGCAGATGGAGGAATATATTGCGGCACATTTGAGCGACCCTTTATCACTGGATATCGTTGCAGATACCTTTTCCATCACGCCTGTCTATCTATCCAGCTGGTTCAAAAAAATATGGGCACTAATTTCCTTTCCTATATTTCTAATGCCCGTATGCAGCATGCTACTGAGCTGCTGCGCCAAAACAATCCGCCTAAGATTTATGAAATTGCAACCGCAGTAGGCATAGAAAATACAGCTACTTTTATCAGACAATTCAAGAAATATACCGGAATCACCCCATCTCAATACCAGAAAAATGCAAAGACAAAGGAGCTGCCATAAGGACGAATGCTCGTAAAACTATATGTCATACTTGGATTAAATGGATGGAGGTGCGATATGTACCGAATTGCTATTGAAAAGTTTGTCAACAGAAATCATCGAGGATTTAGATGCTTGGTATTACACCATTGACAAAGGCTCCTGTAAAATTGACTTTATTGTTGGCACGGGCGAGCAAATCGTTTCCGTTGAGGTAAAAGCAGAAGTAAATCTCTTATCGCTAAGAGTCTAAACAGAGAAATTCCTGCCTATACATTATTCATTCTGCTTCATCTGTAATTGCTTTCACCTGTTTCACCACAATATCAGCTTCTCCATATCGCTCCATAAGCCATTTTTCATAACATTCGTCACTGTGCAAACTGCTTACCTGATCTATTACAGTATTAAAAGGAATATACTCTCCTTCTTCTCTGGATACACAATATACCAGCGCCAGCCTCTCCCCATCGTCAATCACCTGGCTTACGCTTCCCGGCTCCAGCTCCATGGCCGCCAGCTTCAGGGGTTCATAATAACGCGAATCACTTCGGGCACTTTCTTCCGTAAAGAGTTGTCTTTCCACTATTCCCACTTCACTGCCCGTCTTTTCGAATTTCTGCCAGTCTGACGCTATTTGACGTATCTCTTCAAGCTGTGCGTAGATTTCTTCTTTAGTATCCTTATCATACGCAAAAACTATTTTCAATACCTCTATCTGATCAGAATATTTAAAATAAGTATCCCTGTTTTCGAGATAATATGCCTGTAGCTTATCTGCCTCATTCCAACCAAGTTCTTTTGCCAACTGCTCCTTTAACTCTTTTTGCAGATTACTGAATACATATATGAAATATTCATTTTCCGAATACTGCTGCGGCCCATAGATGATGCCTCCTCGCTCTACCAGTTCCTTCCTCCTTTGGTTTTCCCTTTCCATATCCCGCAGAAAAGACTCGTAGGATATATCCTTCAAAATATCTCTCTTCTGCATCTCTAAAGTCTGTATTTTAATAAGGGTGCAGGCTTCTATTGTTTTTTCAGTCAAATACTCTCGAGGTGTCGTTCCGTCAAACTCCGTATCCCAAAATTCTCCGTCTGACTCTCCTCCCCATTTTTTAGTAAAATGGTCAATTGTGAGTGCACGATAATCATACTCCATACGCTGCCTGAACTCCCGAACCGTCACAGGTGCCCCATTCACGTATATGGCAACCTGCATTTCTGCATTTTTCTGCTTTTGAATCCAGGTAAATTTCAATAATAGAAGAAATCCGGCAAGCACCAAAACAGTTATGACAATTTTCGTTCTCTCTTTTTGTCTCATATACCTCTTTTCATTCCTTTTCCATCCCCCAACGTTTTTACTGATATAAACTGTCTTGAACAGGTAAATACTCCAGACGGGATAACGTATGGGAACCTGCACTAAGAAGTCGAACCTTAATTGTATGTTCACCTTCTTCCAGATACCCCGATTCATAAAGCAGAACTCCTCCCTGCCGCCGATCAGATGCAGTTGACACTATCGTTTCTTCTCCACCATCCACCGAAATACCTATTGTTGCAAAGGCCACATCCTTTACTCCAATTATGCGGACACTGCTTCCCCGGAAAGTCATCTGATAGTAGTCTCCCTCTGTCAGGCTCCAGCTGTCGTTATCTCCAAATCTCCAGCTTCCGTAATAATCAATCATTCCCTCCTGCACTCCGGCTTCATAGCTTAAGACCCTTTTATAGGTAGGTGTAATCTCTACTTTCTGAATATCTACATAGGCACCGGCAGATGCCTCATTTTTCTCACCGGTCACCCGCACAACAAGAGTATGATCGCCCAGCGGAAGCAATGGTGAAGCATATAGTACACCATTTTCTCTTTTTGGCGAATAAGTATCCACCTTCACCTCTTCTTCTCCATCAATCGATACTGCCATAATTCCGTGGAACGGATCCCATGGTCCATATATCTTAATCTGATTTCCATAGAAACTTACAGAATAGGAGGCTCCCACTTCATCACTCCAGTGGTCATTTTCACTGGACTGCCACCTTCCGGTATAAGCAATCTGATTTTTTCCATTTCCGGTTTGTGTGTGGTTGATTTCAAGTCCTTTATACGGTCTTAATACCTCTGGATATTCCTCTCCGTAATATTCATGAGCTCCTATGTCCGGTG
>JBJELS010000080.1:0-3120 GCA_051879275.1 Lachnospiraceae bacterium | reverse complement strand
CTGTAGATGAGGCAAAAGGCAATGTAGCTATTTAATTATTATTCACTGTACTAGAGCCTTCTGATGGAACTTACACCATTAGTAAGGAGCTGATCAATGACGATGTTATCATTATCGCGACCACAGCAGAGGTGATAAACCTCACCTTCCGGCTGACCAATGCTAAGGTGACCACTGTAGGAGATGAAGATATCGACATTTCCGCACCAATCCAGGTGGAAAAGGGAGTAGAATACAGCTTTAAGGCAGTTCCCAATGAGAATAAAACCATTAAATGGGTATATGCAGGAAATGATAAGCTTACTGAAGATGGCGGAGCTTATAAGTTCACCCCCGATGCGGATACAACCATTACCGTAGCAGCCGGAGGAGAATTACAGGAAATTACGGTAGACGGAGTAAAGGATGGGGTATTGACCCAGGCCATCGACAGTGAGGCCAGCTACACCATTACCGTAAATCCCGAGGATGCAACAGATGCTCTGGCAGTAGAGTTGGTGAATAAGGGTATCCCTTTAGCGGATGTAGCCGAAGTAGAGCTGACACAGTCCCCCACTGCAGGAACTCAGCTGAAGGTAACCATAAAGGAAGTAGAAGCCGATAAGGAAGTCACCGTTAAGATTTATAAAGCAGCTGATAGTAGTAGGACACCCGTAACAGGCGGAGAATTTACCCTTAAATCCGTACTGCCTGCATGGACAGGCAATGCACCGACGGTAAGCCTGGCTAGCGCTACAGACGATACACTGACTCTGAATCTTGCGGCTAAGGATGTAGCACAGCCTCTGACCAGTGAGCTCCACTACAAGATAGTAGTAACACCGAAGGATAGCAGCATTGCGGCGAAAACCTTTTTCGTGGAATACACGGGAGAAACCCAGAAGGAAACCATCCAGGTACTTGACAAAAATGCTTCCAAGTATGAGCAGCTTAAGGCTACAGCATTTGATGTAAGCGTAACCCTGCTGCAGACCAGAGGTGAGCCGAGATATTCTAGCGCTATTGATGAAAATGAAATTGCTGCCGAATCCAAAGCAGGCATACTGGACAACGTATCCACAAAGGATACCTACTATGAGACGAAGCTCACCCTGAAGAAGGGAACCACCACCGTATATACCGGCCAGGAGAATGTGGTAGTGGCAACTCCGGTATTTGGTAAGAATACCAGCCAGACCTCTATTGCCGATGCCAGAATCATCAGTAGTCCCAGCGGAGCTTTTAAGGATGAGTATCAGGTTCAGGTTGATAATAACGAGGTGAAGCTTTCGGTTTCTAAATATGCGCCCACTGGCACCTTAACCATTGAGGTTGCAGCAGCAACCTATAGCACAACCACCCAGCCAGCTACGGCTACCATTAAGGTGAGCGTAGTACGGGGTATTGCGAGTATCAGACTGAGTGTACCCAAGGAGGTATACAAGCCGGCAAACAAGGCAGCCTCCTTTACTGCAGGCATAACCTATAATTCTGGAGTTAAAGCAAACCAGCCTAAGACTAAGAAGGTTACCTGGGAAATTCTGGATGCAGCTGGTGTGGCAATCACCAACGGCCATAAGCTTTATAACCAGATCAGCATTAAGAATGGCAAGGTAACCATCAATAAGAATTTTGTTCCTGCGAAAGATGCAGCTGAGAACGTATTCACCGTTAGAGCAACAGCGGCAGACTATGCAGGAAGTACAGTGGTTGATCAGTGGCAGTTTACCATCAATAGCCAGCCCACAGCCTTTGGAGAGGTGGTTATCGTTGAGAATATAGCTGAAAGAGAAACAGATCCTGCTGCATACAAAGTAATTGCTAGAAGTGGGGCAATCCTGACAGCCGACAAGCTTATCGAAAAAAAATATGAATATGGTACACCCAAAAGCCCCATAGTTATGGTGTTAAAGGCTGGGGTAGCAGAGAAGGAAACCTACGTAGAGGAGGACTTTGTATCCGCTTCTCTTTACAGCCTTAAAGCCAGCAATACAGCTGTTTCCTTAAGACAGGTTTATGGTGTGGAAGGCTCTATACTGGTGGTAAATAAACTGGCCAAGAATCTGAAGCTTACCGTAACCGCACTGGACGGAAGTAAAGCTACGGCTGTACTGGATAAGCTGACCATTGACTATGCAGTAGCAGAGGAATTAGACCTGTGGATTTACGAGGAAAATAACGCTAATGCCATTACTAAAAACGAGGGAACCGTCACCTTCTATGGCATAAAGAATACGGTATTTTATGCGGATGTAATTGGTGCAGAGGGAATCACCAATCATAAGCTTACGGTGAAGGGTGGTAGAATCCTTTCCTCCGGTTTAAACCATTATACGATAATGGCTACCGGGGAAACCTTGACGGTTACCCTTACCAATAATGCAAATAAGGTAAGTAAGACCTATGTATTAAAGAATGCTGCCTTAGGGAAGGACAGCGTGAAGGTTGCCACCAAAGGCAGCCTGGTGGCCAATACAACAGAGCCGCAGAGCATTACCTATACCGTAACCGGTAAAAATCTGTCCTCCTATGAGAACGTACTGGTAACAGCAAATAAAGTGGAAGAGATGGGCAAGAAGGTGAATGATTATTTCAGCTTAATCTACGCGTCAGAGTTCATTGATGCAGTAATGCCCTTTAGGGATGACACAGTAACCATTAATTTTAGTGGTAAGGAAATTCCCGCCTATGCCTATAAGCTGAACTTCAGCTTCGGTAAGGTGGATGCAGATGGTAACTTTATTGCCATGACCAAGGAGATTCCGGTAACCCTGAAGGCAATAGCGCCTAAGAAGGTAGAAGGTGCAAAGCTTACGGCTAAGTATACCTTAAGCCTTGCAGACAGCAACAGCCTTCCTCTGACCTTAAGCAACAAAAAGCAGACCCTGACAGGGGTTACAGGTATTTTAAATGCCAATATAAACGGACAGCCCAATAACTTCCGGGATTATTTTGAGCTGAATGATACGAATACCGGCCTTAAGCTGAAAGACAGTGCAGACCTGGAGAATATTCCGGCAAAGGGCATGACCCTGATTGGCTACGTAAAGGGTTATGAGTATACGGATTCTAAGGGACTTGCCGGTGAGGTAGAGACCGTAAGCCAGATCAGTGTAATCATTAAGGCAACAGGGCTGAAAT
>JBJELS010000079.1:0-15245 GCA_051879275.1 Lachnospiraceae bacterium | reverse complement strand
ATGGGACTGTTTCCTTCTCTGCAGTCTCCATTTGTTCCGGCTGCTCGCCCTTTAATGCCGGAGAGAATATTTCCTTCAGCTGACTGAGAAATTCCCCTGCCTCCTTCTGGGCTCCGTTCTGCACCCAGGAAAGGAGCTGCTGACCTATAGCCTGACCGATATCCGAAAAGGTATTGGAAAGAAAGTGCTGATTATTCTCATATTGGTTCAGCTGACTGAGATTCTCCTGTGTAACCGGAAGCTTCAGCTGCCGCAGAGAAATAATATCCTCTACCGGACTGTCCTTATAGGTCATCACATCCCGATAAGCCTCCTGTAAGGGCTGTCTTCCTACAGGCAATCCCCTTTCCATCATGTTGGTTACCATTTCCAAAGTCCGATCCGTCACCGGGATTCCTGCCATATCCAGTGCCTTCATGGCATTAGGATCAACTGCCGTATTGGTAAACAAAGGCATCAGGGAAAGTCCCGCCGAATTATTGCTCTTTACCTGAAAGGACATAAGGGTACCCGGAGTAAGACTGATGCTCTGCTCCAAACGGGCATCCAGAATAAGATCATTCAGCAGAGACAGCTGTACCTCTTCTCCCTTGACGGAAAGAATCTCTCCCTGTATGGTCTGTCCTGCCTGCAGAGCCTGAACCGCTCTGGCCAGCTGCCGGACTTGGGCCTGTGCTGCCTGGTTGGTCTGCGTAACGGTATCCTTTTGGGGCTGCGCAGCAGCCCTCTGCCCTTTTTGTAAAAAGGAGTTTAATAAATCAATAGCCATAAAGTATTCCCCGACTGATTAGATAAAATTTCCGATAAAGCTGCGTCTGTGAATAGGGGCAGGGCCATATTTTTTCAAGGCTGCAATATGGTCTGCCGAGCCGTATCCCTTATTGGAGGCAAAACCATATTCCGGAAAAATGCGGCTGTAATCTACCATCATCCTGTCTCTGGTCACCTTGGCAATAATGCTGGCAGCTCCAATGGAAATACTTTTGGCATCCCCTTTAATAATCGGAATCTGACGGCAGCTGATTCCCGGAATGGTCACTGCATCATTTAATAATATATCGGGTTGGATGGCTAATTTACTGATAGCCTCTCTCATGGCTTCATAGGTAGCATTCAAAATATTGATCTCATCAATTCTTTGGGGCGAAACCACACCTACTCCTACGGCTGCTGCCTGCTCCATAATCTGTTCATACAGCATTTCCCGTTTGCTTTCACTCAGCTTTTTGGAGTCATTAATAAATAGAATGCCGCAGTCCTTAGGCAAAATAACCGCACCTGCAACAACCGGTCCCGCCAGCGGCCCCCTGCCCGCTTCATCTATTCCGCAAATAGCCGTATATTCACTGTAGAGATGCTCATATTCCCACAGGGCTGCGGTTCTTTGTTTTTCTTCTTCCAGCTTCAGCAGCTTTTTTTCTGCTTTATCTACCTCCGCCTTTACACCGGCCCGTTCATCCCGGCAATAAGCCTTTATCAGCTCTTTCAGCTGACTCCAGTCTGCGGCCAGAAATTTCTTTTTGATTTCAGCTATCCTTTCCTCCATAGTCCTCCTACTGGTGATCCAGTACCTCTATCTTAGACAGCGGCCATATCCGTATCCATGCTTTCCCCAGAATATCCCTTCGATGAATGTTTCCCACACTGATATCCCGGCTGTCGCTGCTGTTATTCCGATTGTCTCCCAGAACAAAATATTCATCCTCTCCCAGTTGAATTTCTTCAGCGGCAAGACCGGGGGAGTTGATAATTTCTCTCCCATAGCTTTCTTCGAGAATTTCTCCATTGATATAAATTGTTCCTTTATCATCAATATATACACGTTCACCGGGCATACCGATAATCCGTTTAATATAAAAGGTATCTTTATCATACTGATAGGGAAACACGATAATGTCAAATCGCTTAGGCTCTCCCAGACGATAGCTGATTTTATCCACAATCAGATTGTCTCCATCACTGAGTGTGGTTTCCATGGAGCTGCCCACTACCTCTGTTCTCTGTCCTATGTATCTGACTATCAGATAACAGGCCAATAATACTACCAGTAAATATAGGCTGGTACTGAGAATTTCTTTTAGAATTTTTTTCATGATTTTCATTTTCTCCCTTTTACTGTGGCTCCTCCAACGTCATCCTTCCCAGTCTTCCGCTTCTGAAATCATCCAGAAAAAGAGCGGCAGCCTTAGACAAATCCAGCTCCTGCCCCTTTTTATAGCAGCCCCGGATTCTGGCAATTTCCTCAAGGGTATTTAACGCCTTTTCCTGCTGTTCAAATCCGTAGCGCTTTAAAACTGCATCCGGATATTTCTCCCTGAAAAAGGACAATAAATCCATGGCCAGCTCCTCTTCAAACAGAAGCTCATCATTTATGGAGCCAATAAAGGCCAGCTTCATTCCCACCTGCTGGTCTTCAAATTTGGGCCATAGGATTCCCGGGGTATCCAAAAGCTCCAATCCCTTTCCCAGACGAATCCACTGTTTCCCCTTGGTGACACCGGGCTTATTTCCGGTCTTTGTACAGGCCTTTCCCGCATAAGCGTTAATAAAAGTGGATTTTCCCACATTGGGAATCCCCACCACCATAGCACGGACGGGACGGTTTAAAATTCCTTTTTTCCGGTCTCTTTCCCGTTTTTCTTTGCAGGCAACCTCCACAGCACCCTGAATAGCCTTCATTCCCGTCCTGTTTTTAGAGTTAATCTCCACTACCGTTATTCCCTGCTCTTTGAAATATCCCATCCAGCTTTGATTAGCTGCCGGATCCGCAAGATCGGACTTATTTAATAAAACCAGCCGTCCTTTTCCCTGCCCCAGCTGATCAATATCCGGATTTCGGCTGCTTAAGGGGATTCTGGCATCTACCAGCTCAATTAAAAGATCAATCAGTTTAATATCTTCCTGCATCATACGCTTTGCCTTCATCATATGACCGGGATACCATTGGTAATTCATACTGTCCTCCTAATCAATCAGACCCATATAAGAATCCGCACTGTTAAATTTAAACCAGGCCTTTCCTTCTATTGCATCCCGATGTACCGGCCCAATATTGCCTGATCGACTGTCTTCACTGTTGTTACAGTTATCTCCCATCACGAAAAATTCATCCTCCTTCAGCAGAAGCTCATTTTCCGCAATTCCCGGGTCCATAATCTTATCATATCCATAATCCGTTATACTGTCATTAACGTACAGCTTACCATCCCTGATCTGTACACGGTCACCGGGCCCTGCAATAACACGTTTCACATAATAGTGGCTGTTTCGATTGCCATTTGGCTGAAATACAACAATATCCCCTGCATCCGGGCTGAAAATCAGATAGGAAATTCGATTGACCAGTATCTGTTGTCCGTTATACAGGGTATCTTCCATGGAAACCCCTATCACACTGGTTCTCATTCCCACAAAATAAATCAGCCATCCGGCCAGACAGACAGCCACAACAATATGCATACTCCAGCTGGCCGCCTCCCGAACCACCTGGGCATTTATCGTATGCCTCTTCCGATAAAAATTCAATCCGCCTTTTCGTCTTCTCATGTGTGTTCTCCGCGTTCACCTGCATGTTCAGTTTTCAGATTAAATAATGCTACATCAGTATATCATGAGAGAAAGAAAAAAGAAACAGGCTGTCTCATCATTGAGACAGCCCTATAAAACTTCCCTGCTTTTATCTTAACTCTTTAACCTTAGCTCTCTTACCTACACGCTCTCTTAAGTATTTCAGCTTGGCTCTTCTTACCTTACCTCTTCTGACTACCTCAATCTTCTCAACGTTAGGAGAATGTAAGGGCCAGGTCTTCTCAACGCCTACTCCGTTAGAGGTCTTTCTTACGGTGAAGGTCTCTCTGTTGCTTCCGCCCTGTCTCTTTAATACAACGCCTTCATAAATCTGGATTCTCTCCCGATTGCCTTCCTTAATCTTACCATAAACCTTTATGGTATCGCCAACGGAAAAGTCGGTAATGTTTTCTTTTAACTGTTCTGCTTCAATACTTCTGATAATCTCGTTCATTTCAATCTCCTTTTCTCAGGATGTTCGTAATGCGATTTGTGCAACAGAGGACCATCGTTTCATAACAACTTCGATAGTATAGCATATCTTTACTTTTCATGCAAGTATAATTTCATCAAATCCGGCCTTCTTTCGGCGGTTCTTTTTAACGCCTCTTCCATTCTCCACTTCTCAATATTTTTATGATGTCCGCTGAGCAGCACCTCCGGAACCTTCTTTCCCCTCCACTCCTCAGGGCGGGTATATTGAGGATACTCCAAAAGTCCGTTTCCAAAGGATTCGGTTTCCGGAGATTCCTGATTGCTCAAAACACCGGGAACCATTCTGGAAACTGCATCCACTAAAACCATGGCCGGAAGCTCTCCTCCCGTTAAGACATAGTCCCCAATGGAGATATAGTCTGTAACGATTTCCTCCAAAACCCGTTCATCCACTCCCTCATAATGTCCGCAAAGGAGGATTAAATCCTTTTGGGCAGCCAGCTCAACGGCAAGCTCCTGATTAAATACCCTCCCCTGGGGAGTGAGATAAATCACTCTGGGATGCTGCCTTGCTTCAATTTTCTGCATTATATGCAGATACGCATCATAAATCGGCTGAGCCTGCATCAGCATGCCTGCTCCGCCTCCATAGGGATAATCATCTACCTTTTTATGCTTATCAAGGGTATAGTCCCGAATATTCACTGCTTCAACAGATAATAATCCCTTTTCGCAGGCTCTTCCGATAATACTGGTATTCAAGCCCTGCAAAACCATCTCGGGAAACAAAGTGAGTATATGAAAATTCATCCTCTTATCGAAGTCCTTCCATCACATGTACCTGCATTCGGCAGGCATTAATATCAATGTCCAAAATACACTCTTTAATGGCCGGAAGAAGAAGTGAGGAACCGTCTTCCAGGGTAATTTCATAAACATCGTTGGCCCCTGTTTCCAGAACCTCCTTCAATATCCCCAGCCTTTTTCCACTGTCTTCATATACCTCCATACCGATTAAATCCGCAATATAATATTCCCCTTCCTCTAAGGGAACTGCATTCTCTCTGGTGACATACAGAGGTTTTCCCTTATAGGCTTCAACAGCATTAATACTGTCCAGTCCCTGAAACTTCAGAATGACAAACTGTTTAAAGAACTTAACCGATTCTACCACAAGTAGCTTCTCTTCCTTACCGGTATCCAGAATAAGCTCTGTTTTTTTCGTAAAACGTTTTACATCATCCGTAGTGGGAAAAACCTTTACTTCTCCTCTTATTCCATGCGTGGAACTAATGACACCTACCTGAAATCTGCTTTCCATACAACCTCTTTTTCTGCCGGACGGCAGTATAATTCAATTCCTTTCTCTATCTGTGCATAATCTGTACAGACAGAAGAAAAGGGACACTTTACCAGTATCCCTTTATCGCCGATAATCTTTCTAAACTCAGATAATATCTACATCTACCTTTGCTTTTTCTCCCACAGAGGCAGCCTTTACCACGGTACGGATTGCCTTGGCAATACGTCCCTGCTTACCGATTACCTTTCCCATATCGGAAGGTGCTACATGTAATTCCACGGTAATATTTCTTCCGTCACCCTTCTCAGTCACGACTACCTCGTCCGGATTATCTACAAGTGCTTTTGCGATAACTTCAACTAATTCCTTCATCATCCACCTCCAAAAGCCTTATTCTCCCATGAGTGCTTAATTCAAAACACCTGCCAGCTTGAGAATTTTGCTTACGGTTTCGGTAGGCTGTGCTCCATTGGCAAGCCATTTCTTTGCTGCTTCCTCATCTACCTTGAAGGAAGAGGGATTGGTATTGGGATCATAGGTTCCAATCTCATCGATACATTTTCCGTCTCTAGCTACTCTGGAATCTGCTACTACGATTCTGTAAACCGGATGCTTCTTATAACCCATTCTTCTTAATCTGATTTTAACTGCCATTTTTCATGACTCCTTTCTTTTCAGGGAGGTTCTTCCTCCGTATCTTTTCTTGATTTATGCAGGATAAGCTATCCTATAAGCTATCCTGTTAAAAAGGAAAACGGAATTTTCCTTTTCTTCCACCCATCAGGCCAGGCATCTGTTTCATCATCTTCTGGCTTTGTTCAAACTGCTTGATAAAGCGGTTCACCACTGCAATATCCACTCCTGCACCCTTTGCAATTCTGTGCTTTCTGCTGGGATTTAACAGCTTCGGCTTCTGCCTTTCTTCGGGGGTCATGGACAGCACAATGGCCTCCATGCGGGCAAGCTGCTTTTCATCAATCAGGGATTCAATATCTCCCAGCTTGTTTCCCATCCCCGGCATCATACTTAAAATACTTCCCAGACCTCCCATTTTCCGCATCTGCTTCATGCTTTCCAGATAATCCTCGAAGTCAAACTTGCCCTTTTTAAATCGGGCAGACATTTCCCTGCCCTTCTCTTCATCTATATCCAGGCTCTCCTGTGCCTTATCAATCAGGGTAAGCACATCCCCCATACCCAAAATTCTTCCGGCCATTCGATCCGGGTAAAACTGCTCCAAATCGGAGAGCTTCTCTCCCATACCCACATACAGAATAGGAATCCCTGTTACTGCCTTTACGGAAAGGGCTGCACCGCCTCGGGCATCGCCATCCATCTTCGTCAGAATTACCCCGTCAACGGTAAGCTTCTCATGAAATTGGGCAGCCACATTTACCGCATCCTGACCGGTCATGGCATCCACCACCAAAAGGGTCTGATGAACGGTTACCTGCTCCTTGATCCGCAGAAGCTCCTGCATCATCTCTTCATCCACATGAAGTCGGCCCGCAGTATCCAGTATCACCACATTATGTCCATTCTTCCCTGCATGCTCCAAAGCTGCTTTGGCAATATTTACCGGGTCATGATTCTCACCCATGGCAAATACTTCCACGCCCATTTTTTCTCCGTTTACCTGCAGCTGTTTAATTGCTGCCGGACGATATACATCGCAGGCTACCAGAAGAGGCTTCTTCCCCTTCTTAAGCAGCTTACCGGCAATTTTAGCCGTAGTGGTGGTTTTACCGGCACCCTGAAGACCGCACATCATAATTGTGGTAATCGATTTTCCCGGCTGCAGAGTAATCTCTGTGGTCTCCGCCCCCATCAGCTTGATCATTTCTTCATTTACAATCTTAATGACCATCTGACCGGGATTGAGTCCATTCAAAATATCTGTTCCCACAGCCCGCTCTTCAATGGACTTGACAAACTGTTTTACCACTTTAAAATTAACGTCTGCCTCCAGAAGAGCCATCTTAACCTCTCGCAGAGCCTGTTTTACATCCTCTTCGGTAAGTCTGCCCTTGCTTCTCAGATTCTTAAATACATTCTGTAGTTTGTCGGTTAAGCTTTCAAATGCCATAAATTATAGTTCCTCTAATATCTGATTGGCCAGCCTACGCACTTCTTCCTGAAGGGTTTGCCTCTCAATCTCTTCAACCATCTTTTTAATACGGGAAAAACGTTCCAGCAGTCCCAGCTTATCTTCATAAGCCTTCAGCTGCTTATCACAGCGTCTGATCAGGTCATGAACTCCCTGGCGGCTGATTCCGTGTTCCTCAGCCAGCTCGCTTAAGGACATATCCTGAAAAACCGCATCTTCGTAAATCTGTTTCTGATGTTCGGTCAAAAGCTCTCCGTAAAAATCATACAGGAGGCCCTGCTCTACAATTTTTTCCATAGCAATTTACTCTTCCTTTTTTGACCCGTACTTTGGTATCATAGCGGAAAAAAAAGAAGGTGTCAAGTATTATTTCTTGACAGTAGCATTTCTATCCTTCCGGACAATCTTATGACGAAGACCACCAAGGGCAGCTATGAAGAGAGTAAGCCGAAAAAAGAAGGGGCGGCGGGACAGTCAATGCCTGCCCCGTCACCCCTGTTTTGAGCTAAATTTTACCCGTTCAACCGGAAACTGTAAATCTCAGGATACCGCCACACCACTTCTTTCGGAAATGAGCTTTATTCTTTCATCCCGCTTTTGTACTGAAATTTTGTCCTCAACCACATTTCCGTCCTTGTCGGTATGGGTGATGGTAATTCCAAACGGCAAAAACATCTGAGTACATTTTCCAAGGGCACTAATGCTGTTATAGGGGATTTCAAGGTGCCCCGCGATTCCCCAGAAGCAAATAATCTTCTGTTCTGTAAAATAGATCCAGCCCTGCTTCCAGCTTCCCCATTTTCCAAGAAGTCTCTCTCTCGTATTGCCCTGTACATAGTCGAGCAGATTATCATTCTCATCCATAAACTTGTTCTTCACAAGCTTATCCTTTTGCTTTTGAAGCTTTGCCTCATTCATTATCCTTCTCCTTTATGATAAGACTGCGATTTATCCATTAGTTTCTTGGTCAAGTATAGCACATCTCCCTTGACAGGGCAATCAATATTTTACGGCATCACCCCCGGAAATCCAAATACTTTAAATACCGTTCCTCAAAGCCTTCTGCCAGGGCAAGATTCAGTCCCTCAACCCTTTTTAAGATTTCCTCCAGCTGCTTTTTTGTGGTTAAAGCTTCTTCTTTCCTTCCGTAAGCAATGGCTCCCTGTAAAGCTCCGTTTCCAATGGCTATGATTTTTCCCGTAAATTCCCTGGGAAAAAGACCGATTTCTATGGCTTCCTGAATGGGAAGCCTGGTCCCGAAGCCTCCGGCCAGATATACTCTGTCCACCTCTTCAGGCTTACAGCCATAGGCTTCCATCAGCTGCTCCATTCCGGCTCTTATAGCTCCCTTCGCCAGCTGCAGCTGGCGAATATCCTGCTGATAGATGGCAATTTTTTCTCCCCTGGGACTGCTCCATAAAGGATAACCGGTTTTATCGTAGGGAGGCTGCAGAGTACCTTCCGGATTCATCAGGCGATTTCGCTTCAGCTCTGCCATGCCTGCAATGATTCCGGTTCCGCAGATTCCTGCAGCAGGCTGCTTTCCTCCTATGGTTCCGATAACCGCCCGGCGATTCATAATCTTTACCTGGTTAATGGCTCCCGGAATACTCCCGATTCCACAGGTAATATTTCCTCCTTCAAAAGCAGGTCCTGCCGCTGTGGATGAAGCAATCAGCCTGTTTCCGTTTCCAATTACCATTTCCCCATTGGTACCCATATCCAAAAGAAGGGAAAAACCCTCCTCCTTAAATCCCGGACAAATCAACAGGTCTGCAGTAATGTCACTTCCTACAAAGGCGGAGATTCCCGGAAGAACCACAAGGGGAATCCCAAGCCTGCCCTCCGTCTCTGCTTCATCATGCCCATCAATGGCTGATTTATCCTTTTGGGCAGCAATTACATCCGCCATTATTTCACCCAGTGTGGTATTCATTAATCCCAAATGTTCGCTGAAAAAGGGATGGCGTCCCAGTGACTCACAGGAATACCCCATCAGCAAATGAACCATGGTGGTATTGGCTGCAATTACCACCTTGCTGATGGGTATCCTACCGTTTTCCGTAAGCAGTTCAATACCCTGCCATAAATCCTCTGTAATTAATCTATGTAGTTCCTTAAGGCGGCCATTATTGGCAGCGGCTATTCTGCTGATAACATCGGCTCCGTGCATTCTCTGCCGATTCAGGGCCGCATGCGTGCTTCTGATTTCACCGCTTCCCTCCTCCACCAGGGCCATGGCTATGGTAGTGGTTCCTATATCAACGGCAATAAAGAAATGCTCACCATAGGCAGAATGCCTTTTGGCAGACGTCTTTACCCCTTCCACCACAATTTCCTGTTCATCTCCCTCTTCCAGTTCTACCGCAATATCCGTCAATGCACAGGTTTTGCAGGCCAGCCTCACCCGATTCCGGTCTGTATCAACGCCTTCCTCTGCAATCTGTCCTTCCAAAATCCTTATCCTGCATTTCCCACAGGTTCCCCTCCCTGCACAGAGAGCCGGTATATAGATATCTGCCTCCTGCAAAGCCTCTAACACAGTCTGGTTCTCTCGGATGGGAATCTCTTTTCTCCTGTCCTCTTTATCTCTGAGAGTGATTTTCATCTTTTCCTCCGTTTTCAAATGCCCTCCCGTTTAGCTGGTCAGCTTATATTTTCTCACTGAAAATATTTTTGTAGCCTTCTCCGTAAATCTCAGCTGCACTGGATATAATCATAAAGGCCTCCGGATCTTCTTCCTTAACAATTATCTCAATTTGTGGTGCTGTCTGCTTTCTGACCACACACATAATCACCCGTTTGGCTTTTCTTCGATAAGCTCCCTCACCCTCCAAATAGGTAATCCCAATATTGACTTCTTCCAATATTCGTTCTCCGATCTGCTGCCAGTTGTCACTGATAATATAAATCAGCTTTGCTCCGTCTGCTCCGTAAAGAACCAAATCAAAAACCACACTCATCAGCATCACGCTGATTGCCGCGTAAAAGGCCGAATCCAGGTTGGCGAAGACAACAGCAGACAAAGCCACTACAATTAAATCACAAATCATAAACAGGCGGCCCGTCTTCAGATGGGGAAAACGAAGTCTCAACACTTTAACAATAATGTCTGTTCCCCCCGTGGTGGCACCATTTCTAAAAACTATCCCCAAGGCAATAGCGGCCAGAGAGCCGCCCATTACTGCTGCCAGTAAGGGATCGGAGGTCAGAGGCTCATAGCGCACAAAAAAATTGGTGAAAAGAGAAGTTGTCAGGGTTGCAAATATGGTGGATATTAAAAATCGGAAGCCGAATTTCCACAGCCCCAGACACAAAATGGGAATATTAAGAAGCAGGATCAGCGTTCCGGTCTCCACCGGAATCAATCGATTAATGATCATTGCCAGCCCTGTTACTCCCCCGGGAGCAATATTATTAGGATCCAAAAACAGGCTGACTGCCGCACCGTACAATATCCCCGCAAGAATCAGCATACTATATTTTTTCATAAAACACTTATTCCTTTCTAAAAAGAATCTGCCTATAGTTTAGGCAGATTCCCTGAAAATATGATACAAAGCTCATTCTGCATCCGAATAAACCGTGTAGCCATCCTTTCCTTTTCTCTTAGTCTGATATAAAGCTTTGTCAGCACAGTGATACAGGCTTTCGTAGTCCTGGCGTCCTTTCTTGGAAAAAGCAATACCAATACTTACGGATATCTTAATTTCTTCTCCTTCGTTTGAATAATAGGTCATTCTGCATCTTCTGTTAATATCCCTTACTCTGGCAGCTACGGTTCTGCGGGAAATTTTTCCGGAAATGAATATACAAAATTCATCTCCTCCCAAGCGTCCAAGAATATCCCCGTTTCTGAATGCCTCCTGCAGGATGGCGGATATCGTTTTTAATACCTTGTCTCCCTGGGGATGCCCTAAAACGTCATTAACTCTTTTAAAGCCGTCAATATCCAAAATCAGTAGGACACCTTCTCCGTTTTTTTCCCTCAGGGTATTGATAATCATTTCCTCCAACGCTGCCCGGTTAAGAACTCCGGTCAGAGCATCCGTAGTTGCCGATACCTTCAGGCGCTCACTTTGCCTTACCTGACTGTCCACATTAAGAAGCGTCAGATAAGCATAAATATCATTTGTACGGCTGTCCCGGGTAATAATATAATCCGTCCTGACCCAAAGCCATTGTTCCTTCAGCTCCTTAAACTGCCGACTGATTTCCTCAGGAAAGGAAAAATACTTCATCAATCCCTCCGGGGATACCTGCATTTGATAAGTAAAATAAGGATTCTTCTCTAAAAGTGTTTCAAAAAATTCAACCGTATTCTTTTCCTTAAACTCACTCTGATAACCGGGATGAATACACTCTGCAGCGAATTTATCCACCATCATTTCATAAGATCGGATTTCCCTTAATGCCTCAGGAGCAAAAAATTCATCTCCCTCCTCCAGCTCATTTCTGGTGACATTGACAAAGAAATAGAGCAGGCCTTTTTTCTGTGCATTATTTCGCAAAGATTTTTCCTTATCCAGCATATACTGCATTTCCTGATGCTGCTGCCGTTGTCTCTCATCCCGGGCCTGAAAAAACAGAATCAGATAACTGCAGCCAAAAATCAGCGTATTTTTAATAAAAAGCTCCAGATAAACCATATGCGACAGCTGTTCATTATAGATTCCCCTTCCCACAAGAGGCTCCAGAATAATGGTGGACAAAATCAGGAAAATGTCACACACACTCATATACAGAAAGAAGAGCTTTCCTCTTCTTCTGTGATGAATCATGCTGTAAAGCTCCTGGAAAGGATACAGGCGTGACTTTGAAAGAAAAAACAGCCAGCATGACGAAAAGATAAGGGTAAAGGCCAAAAGGGTTATCTTGTATTCCATACTCCCTATGGGTATGTTGGCAGCCGGAAAAAGCCCGGCCAGGGCAACCACCATCCAGTAAATACAGATAAAATTCATAATGAATTTATGTAATAAAAATAAATAAGTATAGGGAACATCATCGCTGATGATGCATATGTCCAGGATCACCATAAGCGGACATCCGATGAGCAGAAAAACTACCGGAATACCGGGGAAAAAATATTCAACCAAAAAAAGAATCAACCCATTTATCAGTCCTGCCAAGAGCTGAATGAGTGCAGTATTTTCCCGCACATTATCCACCAGCTTTTTCAAATAAATCAAGGAAAATCTTGTGCCCAGAAGCAGAATAAAAAAGATGGTAAAGGGCTGTGAAAAAAAATTACCGATATGAACAACCAGTGCTTCCATGATTTCCTCCTTTATCTGATTCACTTTTACACTGTAACCGTTTTAACGCAAAATGATTAAATGTTCGTCCGAACCACCTTAGGCTGATAGCCTTCTTTTTCCAAAGCATCCATAATCTGCTGCTTGTGTTCGGTTCCGAAAGCCTCCAGGGTAATACGAAGCTCCACTGCCGCATTGCGGTTAATACTGACAAACTGATTATGCTCCAGTTTGATGACATTTCCGCTTTCCCTGGCTACCACACCGGCCACCCGACTCAGCTCTCCCGGCTTATCCGGCAGCAGCACGGACACGGTAAAAATTCTGTCTCTCAAAATCAGTCCCTGCTGAACTACGGAAGACATGGTAATCACATCCATATTTCCCCCGCTTAAAATGGAGACAATCTTTTTCCCCTTTATCTCCAGCTTTTTCAATGCCGCAACGGTTAAAAGACCGGAATTTTCCACAATCATTTTATGATTTTCCACCATATCCAGAAAGGCTACAACCAGCTCACTGTCCTCTACTGTAATTATTCCGTCCAGATTTTTCTGTAAATACGGAAATATCCTGGTTCCCGGAGTTTTTACTGCCGTACCGTCCGCAATGGTATTGACTGCATCCCGGGTCGTTACCTTTCCCTGCTTTAAAGATTCCTCCATGCAGTTTGCCCCGGCAGGCTCTACACCAAACACCTTGATTTTAGGATTTAACAGCTTAGCCAGTGTGGATACTCCTGTCGCCAATCCGCCTCCGCCAATAGGGCAGAGAATATAATCAACCAGCGGAAGCTCTTTAAAAATTTCCATGGCTATGGTTCCCTGACCGGTGGCCACCGCCTCATCATCAAAGGGATGGATAAAGGTATATCCATGCTCCTTTGCCAATTCATAGGCATGGGCACAGGCCTCGTCATAAACATCTCCAAAAAGAATTACCTGGGCTCCATAGCTTTTCGTCCGATTCACCTTCATCAAGGGTGTAGTATTGGGCATGACGATTACTGCCTTGACCCCATAGCATTTTGCTGCATAGGCCACTCCCTGGGCATGATTTCCCGCCGAGGCAGTAATAATTCCCTTCTGTCGGTCTTCTTCCTTCAGCGTACTCATTTTATAATATGCCCCACGTACCTTATATGCTCCGGTAAACTGCATATTTTCCGGCTTTAAATATACCTTATTCCCTGTGGTGCTGCTAAAATAATCGCTGTAAACCAGCTTCGTTTCCAAAGTTACCCGTTTGACGATTTCAGCTGCCTCTTCAAACCGTTCCAGACTTAACATTTTTCCTGCCTTCTTTCTTTTTCTTATAACACTCCCTAATCTTCCTGCCTGTTTTTGTCAAACAGAGCGTCTACAAAATCATCGGAGTTAAATTTCTGCAAATCCTCCAGACTCTCCCCTACACCGATATATTTTACCGGGATTCCCAGCTCCGACTGAATGGCAATGGCAATTCCTCCCTTGGCCGTACCGTCCATCTTGGTTAAAACAATACCCGTAAGGTCAGCAACAGACCCGAACTCTTTGGCCTGATTCAGTGCATTCTGTCCGGTAGTGGCATCCAAAACCACCAGATTCTCCCGGTATGCATCGGGAAATTCCCGATCAATAATCCGATTCATTTTTTTCAATTCTTCCATCAGATTCTTCTTATTATGAAGTCTGCCTGCCGTATCACAGAGCAAAACGTCTACATTTCTGGCTTTGGCCGCACTGACTGCATCATAGATGACACTGGCCGGATCACCCCCCTCTGTTCCGCCGATCATATCCACTCCGGCCCGGTGACTCCATTCCTCCAGCTGCTCTCCTGCCGCCGCACGGAAGGTATCTGCCGCTGCAATCAATACCTTCTTCCCCTGTCCTTTAAGCTTTGCTGCCAGTTTTCCTACAGTGGTGGTTTTGCCCACACCATTAACTCCGATGATCATAACAATGGACTGCTTTTCCTCAAAGGTATATGCCGTCTCCTCTACTCTCATCTGTTCCTTAATGGTTTCAATCAACAGCTCTTTGCACTGGGAAGGCTGAGTAAGCAGATTTTCCCGAATCTGTACACGAAGCTTCTCAAGAATTGCCTGGGTGGTATTCACTCCTATATCTCCCATAATCAGGATTTCTTCCAATTCCTCATAAAAATCCTCATCAATACAGGAAGCATCATAAAAGAACGTGTCGATTCCTTTAACGATATTATCTCTGGTCTTGCTCAGACCTCTTTTCAGCCTGCCAAAAAATCCTTCTGTTTCCATAATTCTTTTCACTCATTTCTTTATTGATCTAATTCACCCTCAATCAGATTTACGCTGACAAGAGTGGAAACTCCCTTTTCCTGCATGGTAATTCCGTAAAGCCGGTCTGCCCTTTCCATAGTCCCTCTTCGATGCGTGATTACAATAAACTGGGTATGCTTTGTCAGCTTATGTAGATATTTTGCATATCTGGCCACGTTATTTTCATCTAAAGCCGCCTCAATTTCATCCAGAAGACAGAAGGGTGAGGGCTTAAGATTCTGAATGGCAAACAACAGGGCTATGGCAGTAAGTGCTTTTTCTCCACCGGAAAGC
>JBJELS010000078.1:0-3162 GCA_051879275.1 Lachnospiraceae bacterium | reverse complement strand
GGATGATAAGGGAAAGGTAACTGCACTTAAGGCAGGAGATACGATAATTACGGCTAAGGCAGGAGAGAAGACGGCTACCTGTACCATAAAGGTAACGGCTAAGACGGTGGAGACTACCATCTTGCTGGATAAAACATCAGCCTCTCTGAAGACCGGAGAGACCCTGACCCTGAAGGCGACCGTAACACCCGCAGGAAAGACTCTTTCCTGGACCTCTTCCAAGCCTGAGGTGGCGGCAGTGGATAACGGCAAAGTGACGGCCAAGGCAGCGGGGGAAACCACTGTCACGGTAACAGCTGATGGGAAAAGTGCTTCCTGTAAAATAACGGTAACGGCTGTTTATGATCCGAAAACGGATACCACCAAGGTCTTAACGGATAAAAGCGGCAATACAGTTTATTATTTTGCGAATGATAAATATGTAGAGGCAAAGGTGGCAGATTATTATAAATACAATACCTTTTATAAGAAAACCACAACGGCTCAGTATAAGTATACCGGCTGGCAGAATATTGACGGAAAGACCTATTACTTTGATAAAGACGGAAACAAGGTAACCGGAGAGCAGGTCATTCAGGGAGCAAAATATACCTTTAACAGTGACGGTTCTCTCCATACCGGTTCCGGAATACTGGGAATCGATGTGTCTACCTGGAATGGAAATATTGATTGGAATCAGGTGAAAAATTCAGGAGTATCCTATGTGATTATCCGAACCGGCTTCAGAGGCTCTACCCAGGGTGCACTTGTAGAGGATGCAAGATTCAAGCAGAATATTCAGGGAGCGACCAATGCGGGCCTTAAGGTGGGAGTCTACTTCTTTACCCAGGCAATTAACGAGGTTGAGGCGGTGGAAGAGGCTTCCATGGTGCTTAGTCAGATTAAGAACTATAAGATTACCTATCCCGTATTCATTGATGTGGAAAGCAGCGGAGGCCGTGCAGACGGACTGGATTCAGGTACCCGTACCAAGGTGATTAATGCCTTTTGTCAGACCATTCAAAATGGGGGATATCGGGCCGGAATCTATGCCAATAAGACCTGGCTGTCCCAGAAAATGAATATCAGTGCATTAAGTGGATATAAAATCTGGCTTGCTCAGTACAATACCCAGGTTACCTACGGAGGCCGCTACGATATGTGGCAGTATTCCGATAAGGGAAAGATAGCCGGTATCAGTACAAGCGTAGATATGAATTTAAGCTATATGAGCTACTAAAATACAGTTTATACGAAGGAAAATCAGGGAGTACTGTCAAGGAAGCGGGCGGTACTCCTTTTGTCTATTCAAACAGCAAAAAGTATGATACAATACTAAGGACTATGAAAAGTGGAGGAGTATGCCATGAGAACTTATCTGGTAACAGGAGGAGCCGGATTTATCGGTTCCAACTATATTCATTATATGTTCAAAAAATATGACAGTGAGATTCGGATTATCAATGTAGATGCCCTGACCTATGCGGGTAATCCGGAAAATCTTATGGAAATTGAAGGAAGGGACAATTATTCCTTTGTGAAGGCAGATATCTGTGATAAAGAAGCAATTCGCAAAATTTTCAGTGAAAACGATATTGATCGGGTAGTACATTTTGCTGCTGAAAGCCATGTGGACAGAAGCATCCGCAATCCGGAAATCTTTGTACAGACCAATGTTTTGGGGACACTGGTATTATTGAATTGTGCCAAAGAGGCCTGGGAGCTTCCAGACGGAAGCTTTAAGGAGGGGAAAAAGTTTCTGCATGTTTCCACAGATGAGGTATATGGCTCATTAGAGGAGGAAGGGACGTATTTTTATGAAACTACTCCTTACGATCCCCACAGTCCCTACTCAGCCAGCAAGGCCTCTTCGGACATGCTGGTAAAATCCTATATGGATACCTATAAGTTTCCGGCAAATATTACCAACTGCTCCAACAATTACGGCCCCTATCAGTTTCCGGAAAAGCTGATTCCCCTGATGATCAACAATGCGCTGCAGGGAAAGAAGCTGCCGGTGTATGGTGACGGAAAAAATGTACGCGACTGGCTGTATGTAGAGGATCATGTGAAAGCAATCGATCTGGTGCAGGAAAAGGGCCGGCTTTTTGAAACCTATAATATTGGCGGACACAATGAGAAGCAGAATATCGAGATTATCCACATTATTCTGGATACTTTACAGGAAATGCTTCCTGAGTCAGATCCAAGAAAGGCACTGGTAACAAAGGATTTGATTACCTATGTGGAGGATCGTAAAGGGCATGACCGCAGATATGCCATTGCACCGGATAAGATTAAGGCTGAAATCGGCTGGGAGCCGGAAACCATGTTTAAGGAAGGAATACGCCTTACCATTAAATGGTATTTCGAGCATAAGGACTGGATGGAGCATGTGACCAGTAAGGATTATCAAAAATATTATCAGGAAATGTACAAGGATTAACAGAACATAAGAAAAGGAGAAGCCATGAAAGGGATTATTTTAGCCGGAGGCTCGGGAACAAGACTTTATCCATTGACGAAAGCCATATCCAAGCAGATTATGCCGGTATATGACAAGCCAATGATTTATTACCCCCTGTCCACCTTGATGTTGGCAGGGATTCAGGAGATTTTGATTATTTCCACCCCCAGAGATTTGCCGGTCTTTCGGGAGCTTTTGGGAGACGGAAGTCAGCTGGGACTGAAACTGGAATATGCCCTTCAGGAGTATCCCAGAGGATTGGCTGATGCCTTTATTATCGGAGAAAAGTTTATTGGCAGTGACCGGGTGGCTCTGGTACTGGGAGACAATATTTTTTACGGCCAGAGCTTTTCCAGGCTGTTAAGAGAGGTTGCCCAAAGAGAAGAGGGAGCAACCATCTTTGGCTATTATGTAAGAGATCCCAGGGAATACGGAGTGGTAGAATTTGATGAGAGCGGCAGAGCCCTTTCCATTGAAGAAAAGCCGGAGCATCCCAAAAGCAATTATGCGGTTCCGGGATTATATTTCTACGATAATCAGGTGGTGGAAATTGCCAAAAATGTTAAGCCCTCTGCCAGAGGGGAGATTGAAATTACAGCAGTAAATAATGCTTATCTGGAAAAAGGCAGCTTACGGGTAGAGACGATGGGACGAGGCTTTGCCTGGCTGGATACAGGCAGCCATGATTCCCTTCTGGAGGCATCGGATTTTGTGGC
>JBJELS010000077.1:0-3166 GCA_051879275.1 Lachnospiraceae bacterium | reverse complement strand
ACCTCTTTCGCCCCGACTTGCCGTCCAAATCTTCGCATCAGTGGGGATATCCTACCTCTTTCACCCCGACTTGCCGGCCAAATCTTCACATCAGTGGGGCTGCCCTGCTCCGTAGATTTTATCCCAGATATGTTGGGTTTCAGCCATGATCGATTGCAGGGTATTTCTGTTTTGCTCTAATTCAGCCTCCAAATCCTTCGTTTCATCGGCTGCCTTGTCATAGTATTTAGCAATTTCTGCTTCCAGCTCATTTAATCGAGTCTGCTCTTTTATGAGAATATCCTTTTCCTCTTTGCTGAGAACTGCTGAGGTTTTAATGATTTCCAGAGAATCCGTAAGCTCTTCCTGCTCCTTTGTCATCCCATCCCACATTTTCTGCCAAAGCCGGGGATGAGAATCAAAAATCTGTCCCCTTTCATCAAAATAAGCCTCTGCTCCCTTTACAACCTCATTGGTTTTATCTTCAATTTCAGTAGTCAGTCGGGCAATTTCTTCATAATAGGGAATCAATCTTTTATTCTCTTCCAGCAACAGCTGTTTTTCTTCTTCCGTAAGAATATCCAGAGCTTCCAAATAAGCTTCCATATCTTCATTAAGCATCATAGCATCAATTTCATAGGTATAATCATCCTCTACAGATAGTTCAGCTTCATCTGCCGTGGAAAGTGTATTCTCTGATAACTGTTCCGTTTCAGAGGTTTTAACAGCATCTGAAGTTGAAGCTTCCTTCCTCAGAATAAGAACCACCGGAAAAACAACTACCACTGCCAGAAAGATTACTGCTACAACAATTTTGTCTATTCCCTTATTTCTCATTTTTCATTCATCCTTTCTGCATGAAATTACATTTGATCATTTGTCTTCATACTATAGATGTTTTATCTGCAAAAAAGTTTCATCCATGAGGATAAATGAAGTTATCTGAACGTATCTGAAAGCTTATGCTGCTGCTTTTTTCTTACTGTGGAAAATAGATTTCATTCTGGTATACTTTACTCATCTCTCCCCTAACAACACTGCCTTCCCTATTGAAAAGATTCCATACACCGTCATTCTGAAGATGTATGGCCCCCATAGATTCCTGATGATTAAACAGGCAGTACACCGTTTCCGGACTATTCGGGGCAACCACCGTCCAACTCCAGATAACCATTTCTTCCAGTCTTCCCATAGGAACAATGTATCTAGTAGATGGTAAGCTATCCATGCTTCCTTCATCCGCCACCAGAGACTTAACAGTATTCTCCAACTCTTCAAGAACTTCAACCTCTCCTGTTTCCAGCGAAATCCTTATCGGTGATGTTTCACCGGAGCCGTAGAGCCAGCCGTCGGCTATAACTACCGCTTCCGCTAATTGAAATTGAAAATACTCTTCTGCCCTGAACTCGAAAATTTTCCACTCCACCAGGTTAGGAGAGCTTAAAGGCATCTGTCCTACAAGCAAAAGCTTCTTTTCATCAGCCTCTATTGGATTTAACTGCAGCACCAGAGTAAGCTCATCAATATCTGCAGAATAATCAGCCTTTAGAAGACTTACTTCTTCCCACTCTTCCTCCGAAAGCCTGTTGGGGCGTGTAAGGGAAAGATTAATGATGTCGGAAGAACCGGATATTTGAAGCTGAACATCAGGGAAGCTGTCCTCTTCGTGGATATAAATCCGATTCCCTGTTTTTACAGAAGGATAACGGGAAAACCACAACTCATCAGAAATAAATTCCGAGGAATCATAGAAGGAAACAGGAGTCTGCTGTAATAAGTCTGGGGAAGAAAGCTCATTGCTTTGGTAAAACCACCTTATGCCATAGGGATAAAGCTCCCCATCTACTTCACGATAGAATAACAGAGGAAAGGCATTTAGGGAATCCTCTGTGATCAGCTCTCTTAGATTGACCGTCTCCCTCTCTTCTCCCAGTGCTATACTCATGGTCAGCTCTGTATGTATTCCTTCTAAAAGCGTAAAGGAATAGGTTTTTCCGCCTATCCAGCTTTTGTATTCACTTTCTTCTTCCAGATAGTGAACACTCATTCCCCCTTGGCCTTCTTCTATCCGTCCGTTAATGTAAATGCTCCAGTCATTATTCCCTCTTGGAATCGTAAAGGAAATTACCGGCTCTTCATATGACAGACTTGAAATAAGCTCATCCATGGCAAGCATACGTAAAACCTGTTTCTCACCGGAATCTGTATCCTGAGAATTTGACAGCGTAATCAGATTTTCTAATGCGGGCACAGACAAATAAATTCCCTGATAGGGCTGTTCCAGATATTTTGTACCATTTTCTTCATAAAAAAACAGAGTTGTATCTGCTTCACCAGAACTGTTGAGGTAAATCGTTATATACTCATTCACATAAGGATGATCCTGTATACTTTCTTTATTGGCAGCCTCCAGCCCTGCAAGAAGGGCTACAAATTCATAAATATACTCTTCATCTGTGTGAACAGTGGACTCGCCGCCCTTTTCAATCCGAATGGATCTGACCTCACTGCTTTCAGGCAGAACAGGCGGATCTGCTTTTTTCGATGCCGTGCAGCCGAAAACAAACAGAAGGATTAAGCAAACCGGAAACAGAATTGTTATTTTCTTCATTTTAAACCTCCCTGTTCTACCTGTATATACAGACTACTTCATCTCAAACACATAATCATAGCTATAGGTATGCACATACAATCGGCCATCCTTTTCCGCCAAGAGATCCGGCATCTTTTTCAGCTCTGTTTTTTCCAACACCTTTCCGGTACTCTTATCGATCTGGTAAAGATAATCTTTTTCATCGGTAAAGCCATAGCCGCAAAGAATGATATTGTCCTTCACCAAAAAATTCATGGTGTTATAAGTCTGGTCCTCACTTCTCCAGATAACCTTGTCCTGTTCCAGATCATAGGCTAAAAGATAGCAGGTTCCCGGCTGGGCATATCCGTTTTGCACATAGCCAAGATATAAAATACCATTTTCCAGATATGCACAATTTCCCATCAGATACCACTGGTCTGTCTGATAATAAATCGTATGTATCAGCTCTGTTGTATTTTTATCATAAATGTGTAAGGAGTCTATGCTCCAATCATAGATATAGTTTTCATCATAGAAAACAGTATTTGCCAGTGTGACTTCAGGATTGATTGGGGGAGTCTCCTTAGCCTGAGTCAGATAATTTGCCCATTC
>JBJELS010000076.1:0-3175 GCA_051879275.1 Lachnospiraceae bacterium | reverse complement strand
CCTGTTTTATAGGTATTGTCTGTTTTTTCATAATGGAAAACATTGATATAGCGTCCGCTTCCCTTTCTGCTGGAAATAAGTACATCTCCATTAGGCAGCTCTTCTATTTTTGCCTCATCTCCGGCAGGTACCGGTGAAGCATTTACACTTCCCAGAATATTCCAGGTTTTTCCAAAATCATCCGAATACAGCACATGATTGGCATTGGTACTTGTATTTCCCTCTCTGGCCAGAATTGCACCGTAAATACGATAATAGTCACCCACCTTAACATAACGGGACTGCATGATTCTGCCGGAAGCAAAGAAAAAAGCCTGCCACTTGGGATTCAACTGATAGATCTGCTCATCGATTCTTACCGGAGCTCCAAAGCTTTCTCCATTATCCTCAGACAGCATGGAGGAGGCCTGGGTTTTGCCTATATCCATGTAGCCATAGGAGCCGCTCACACTAACCATAAGCACCTTATCCGATTCCCGATCTGCTACAAGGGCTGCATCTCCATAACCAATAGCCAGCTCCTGCCCCCGTACTCCCGGTCTGGTCAGCCCTGCAGTCAGATTACGGGAAGCGGACCAGGTTCTGCCATTGGTCAGGGAGGTTTTTGACACCAGATCAATCTGATGTCCCAGGTTGGCATAGCCTTCCCAGTTAGTTCCCAAATCACTGGCTGTATTATAGCGGTAATCCGCTACGGCAACAATATTTCCATTATTGGCTGTGGTAATGGCCGGAATCCGATAGTGTACCTCTCCTTTAGCCGTTTCCCACAGAGCCTGCTTTCCTTCCTGCACAGGCATCAATTGAGCCTTGCGGATTCCCCACCAGGCATCTGCTTTATTGCTGCCATCACCCTCTTTAAAAATCGCATATGTACGGTTTCCTTCCCCATTCTCGGTACTGAGATATTTCCCTGTTTCCCGGCTGCGAATAGCCACATAACAAATATCCCCTTCTACAGCTTTAATTTCCAGAGTATATAATCCTCCTGCATTCTCTCTGTTTTTATCGGAAACCACAAATACTTTATCTTCATGTCCCTGCTGACCTGGAATCCCTTCCCCCAGAACAGCAAATCCGGTTCCCATATTTCTCATACTGTACTGTCCCGCATCCGTTTTTTCAAATCGCCAGCTATATTTTCGGGAATAGCCTTGCGTATAATTTCCATCGTATTTTAACCAGCCTGTATTCACTCCTCCATCGTCATAAAGCATACGAGCTGTTGGCTCCAACAGGTTTTCTCCTTCATCATAAGCATCCCAGATTTCATAATAAGTTCCCCGTTCCGGTTGCATAGCTTGTCCCTCCTGATTTGCACCGTGTGCATCCAGCTTCATCAGTCCGAATAATGCCAGCCCTAATATGGCCGCACATGTAAATAAAGGTTGTCTGCTCATTCCTTTTCCCTCCTTTATAATAGATATGCTGCCAATACTAGACTTATTCCTGAAACTAATAAAAAATTTTTACTTTTAGCTTTATTTTTTTGTAATAATAAAATACCATCAGACTCATATGATACATTACTTATTTCTTTAATTTCCCAGTATTTTAAATATAATTGCATATTCCTTAAATACTGTTTATTATTTCTTGATAAACTCTTACAACACTAAATTTTCTTCACTATCACGATAATTTTCTATTATTTTATCACGCATACTTTTTCTTTTGTTTTTTGTAGGACTTTTGGAATAAGAAACTATTTAATCCTTCTATATTTGCATTCCTTCACTCCAACTCAGCCCGCAAAAATAAAGCATATTTCTTATCTGCCATAAGCTTTGAAAAAGAGGAAAAACTTAATACGATAAGAGAAACCCATTTAATCTCCAGATAATAATACAAAACTATTCCTAATATTAGGAATACTATAAAATTTGCAGTAATCATGAAAATATTTATTTTGCAGTTGAATGAATAACACTTAATGTAATTGAACAATATATACATTAGGGCTATAGTAATCATTCCTATTATACAGGTAAATATTAATGGTGTGGCTTGAATAATATAAGGTATAGTAAACGTCCAGCATACTTTGTTAAAAAGATTTGACCATTTATAAAGTTCCTTTTTCTTAAATTCTTCATAAACCCTATCCATTACCATAAATTCTTTACCTATGGAAAAATTTTTTTTCAATAGCTCCTTTTCCATTTTCCTATGTAAAAATAGTGCTGCTAAAAACGAAAACAAAATCAGTACAGCAATAATTTTATATCCAATCATTTCCATTATTTTTGCAGGCAATAGAATGGAAATGAAATTTATGAATGGCAAAAGGCATATCCCATATATTCTTCTTCTTTTTTCTCTTCCCTCTTGTGAACATACCACAAAGGTATACAATAAGCAGACCAAAATACAGTTAACCAACGGTATCCAGGCTATTATCTGACTTAAGAAGGAAACCGTTTTATCACTGATTATATCTTGATAATCTTTATAAAAGAATTTTCCATTATATACTTTATGATATATTTAGGTTAAAATATCTCTCTAATATTTTATCCGTACTTCTTAAGAGTGTTAGTAGTGTTAAAAATTCCATGAGCTGTCACAGTTCTGCTCTCACTCACTGTCACAATCTCATTCATTTTCTTGTCACGGTTTCCGGGGCTTGCACCCCGGATTTTTACTCTATTACACCAACCATTTCATGGTCAGCCACAAACCTCACCATATGTTCATCTATCAGGCGCTTCTGCTGTTGATAAGCGTATAGCAGTGTTTTCTCGCAGATTCTGTTTATCATCCTTGGTATGCCGGCAGATACCTTAAAGATTTCATCTTCAGCCCTACTGGTAAACAGTTCCTGCTTCACTCCCCCATATACCATATGTGCTGCGATATATTTGCCTGTCTCTGCCCTGTCCAGGCGGTTCAGTACGATATTCATATCGATTCTCTGACGGATAGCTGCGTAGCTCTGCAACCTTAGCTTCTGATCCCACAGTTCTGTCTGTCCTACCAGGATCAGACAATTGTACTATTTGACGGCCGAAGTAATATCTCCCTTGCTTTTACCCTTTTTGAGTTAATTTCTCAACATGGGTGCAGTTATACCGTGAACCCGACAAAATCTTTTGTTCTTCCGGCTCTGCTACACATTAATAGACAATATGTAATGACCTCCACATTGTAGGTTCGTGGATTTACCTGTATACTA
>JBJELS010000075.1:0-15575 GCA_051879275.1 Lachnospiraceae bacterium | reverse complement strand
AAGAAATTATCTTGCAGAATTTTTTGTCCTGTGGATTAAGGCAGGAATATTGTATGCATTGATAAGCAGTATTTCAGATCGAGAATTTGGTTTGCTTATATCGGCAATGCTTTTTGGATTTACTTTTTTTAATAAAGTCTTACCTTTCAATTTATTTGGAAATCATGATATTGTTATTGTGTTTTGGATTATTAAAATTCTTTTATCTGTAGTTATTGGATTTATTGCGTTTCCAATGGTAAATGCGTATTATCTTTTTAATATTATAGTATCAATTAGTCGAAAAATTAAAATTAGATATTCGGTGGGGGAAGATAGCGTTGTACGAAAGGAATAGCAGGATAACAATAATTCTAACTTTGGAAGCATTGCTATTCTTCCAAATGCTCCGATTTGGAAGAGTGTTTTAATCCGCATAGGCGGATTTGTTCAAAACACATTTGGCCGTTTCCGGCCTTGTTCAGCCTATAGGCTGGAAAGTAGCAATACTAAATAAATCCCCTTGCTTTAGCTATGGGGAGTATCACATGGCGGTATAAGTACATTGGTGTAATTTTTTGAAAAAAATATTGTTAAGAATGGCAGAAAGGCATATAATAATAACATAAATAATTATTTTTAAGTAAGCCGACAGAATGCTCCTTTCCCTGTAAAAATAAATAAATTTAGGGAAAGGAGAACGAAGAAGTATACTACTAGGAGAAAATTATGAATGGAGTTTCAATTGTTTTATTTTTGGTAAATATTCTTGTAAATATTTTTCTATTTGTGATAAAAATTATTTATGTACTTTTAATGAAACTTCGTCTGATGGGGCTTTTTCTCTGGTTTGTAGGTTGGGGGATTATTTATTGGGATGAATCATCTGCATTAAAGTATGAAGCTATTATTCCATATTACTTATTTTTAGGAATTCCTGTTTTGATCGGAACAATCATAGCTATGATTACAGCAGTAGTCCGATACTGGAAGCCAGGTTTTCACTTTCTGGATTTATTCATGGGAACTCCGGAGCATATGGATATAAGATATTTTCAAGCAGTTACTTCGCTAGAGGAGCTAGAGAAACAGTATTATGATTATTCACTAACATACGATTTGGATAAAGATATAGATGGTTCCAGTCGTTTCAGGGATAGAGAATATAGAAGAATGGCCAGAGAATATGAGTATTTGAAAAGAAAGTTTGAAAAGCGAACAGAGCAAGTATGAAGTACTTGCTCTGTTCGCTTTTCATAAAAATATGTATACAATATTCCTATTCATTTGATTTAAATGGAAGCATAACATCCTGAGAATCGATGCAATAAGGCTTGTCGTTATCTTCATCACTTTTGCAATTACTGCACATATAAAATTTATTTGATTTATGGCTATCATTGATGTAAGCTTGTTTTTTATTGGAGGTATTATTATAGTAGAATTCCATCATATTAAAACATTTTGGACAATAATGAGGTATGGAAATATGATAGTAAAAAGGAGCAATAAAATCCAATATTACTTTTTCCAAACGTCTAATATATTCACTTTCCTCTATGTCATCAATTCTCTTATCATATATTTCACAAATGGGAATAAAAACAAGTGGAATTGAATGCTCTGAAAAGAGAAATTGCTTTTCTGCATCTTTAGCTTTAAAAGCTAGATTATTCTGATGGTGTGGGCCATTAATTTCAATCCCAAGGATAGGATTTCCAACTTTATTTGTAATGAGGAAATCAATATGATAATCTCTAGTAGGAACCTCTAAATTATCAAATATATCTCTTAACACAATATGAGGAAATAGTTTATAAGCTTCCTCGTTTATAAGTGATTTTAAGAAATTATAAGTGTACAGTTCTTCGTTACTATCCCATACGCGTTTCTTTAGCTGAATTTTTCTTTCACCCATAATAATAGTATAAAGCCTCCCTTAAATAATTTAATGATTATTCTTTTTTGTTTTGGAAAATATCACTATGCTTGCTGTTTTTGAGTTTCTTTTTTATTCTTCATAAAAGAATGTTCTTGGAGTTTTTGATACTTTAAAATTTCTCCCCAAATAATATCTTTATAGTCACTGTCTAATTTCCTAAATATAGAAAGTAACCGATATTCCTTTGGTTCAACAGCAATTTTAAGGCTATTTTTATCAAAATACTCATCCGTAATCCCTAATAGATAATCTGTTGTAACGTTAAATGTCTCCGCAAGCTTCTTCAATATGTCAATTGGAGGAATGCATTTACCTCTTTCATAGGAAGAAACTGTTTTTTGTGAGATTCCTAATTGTTTAGCAAGCTTTTTTTGGGTTAGTTTAAGGTTCAATCGTTCTTTCTTTATACGAGCGCCTATGTCCAATTTTATCACCTCTGATTTTAAAATAACATTTTACAGAGGAAAAGATTGACAATACCAATAAAAATAGCCTAAAATATAAAAATACTATTAATAATAGATATTAAAATAAGGAGACTATGAAATTAGAGCCCAAGATCTCATTTATTTGATATTCCTGTTCCTTCCGAGAATGCTACTCTGGCAAAAAACATTGAGGATAGTCATTATGATAAACAATTTACCTAATTTTAATTTTGCAGATAAAGTAATCTACTCCGTTGAAGCAGTAATTCTAAAAGCTATTCATCTGATTAAGCAGGAAAGCTCTCCTGATCCGGAAGAGATGATAGCAGCTGCTACGCAACATTTACAGGAAGAGAATGAAGAACTGAAAGATTATATGATTCCGGAGAAATTAATTTATAACAGGCAGGATTATACCTATCTTTGTCCTAAATGTGGAGAAAAGCTTAGTCAGGAGCTGGTAGAAAAGTATAAAATCAAGTGCTGTGTAGAATGTGGAAAGCGATTATTTAGAGTTAATAATCCGGCGTAGTTAATTCCCTATTACAGAAGAAGAGGAATTGCAAAATCAGTCCGGTTATTATAAATATCACCTGAACCTTGGCAACTAAATAGAGATAAAGTCCGGTAACGTTGTATATAGGTGATGCGGGGAGTCCTGGATTCGTTCTTCCCGGAGAGCTTGCAGCGGGTCTTATACGAATGATAAGAGATGCGATGATCCTTTTGCTGGTGAGCAAATACCTTTAGCTGCTAATAAGATAGTGGTGATATCTTCATGCGATGACAGCCTATATACTGATAATGATACTTCCGTAACTCGCGGCCCGGCCATAATGCAGGCGGGGAGGTGAAAGTCCTATGGAGCCTACCAAGGCCACCGGCATTTTTATTAAATTATTAAACCTCTTTGTGTGGCGGATAATCGTCACAACCCGTTGAAGAGGATAGACATTCTTTCTCTCCCAAACTCCGAGAATGTCTGTCACACAAAGAGGTTTAATTAACTGAATAGTACAAGCTGCTATAAACATATATTTTCTAAAGATAAAAGGAGGCTGTTATGAGAAACGAATTTCCGGAAAATGTAGGTTCATGTAATAATTATTTCACCAATGAATCGCAGGAAAAACGTACTGAGGAATTTACACGCCTTTGGGTAAATATAATTAATCAAAGAGAAAGTGATAAAGCCAATGCCTATCAGGTAAATAGGATTTTACAGAGTAAAATATCCTGAGTATAATAAAATCGGATATTGGTTTGTTTTTGGGAGAATGATGAAAAGAAGAAATTTGGTAGCAATTTATTGCCGTCTTTCAGCGGAAGACCGAGACAAGCTGGATAGAAATGACTACAGCCAATCCATACAGAATCAAATCAGTATGTTGGTTGACTATGCAAGCAGACAGGGATGGACGATATACAATATCTATGTGGATGATGACTATCAGGGGAGCAATCGTAATAGACCCGGATTTAACAGGCTGTTAGAGGAGGCCCGGGAAAAGAAATTCGGTATTGTACTCTGTAAATCTCAATCAAGATTTACCAGAGAGCTGGAGCTGGTAGAAAAGATCATTCACCGAGATTTTGTTGAATGGGGAATCCGCTTTGTGGGGTTTGCAGACAATGCAGATACAGATAATAAAGGAAATAAGAAATCCAGGCAGATTAATGGTCTGGTCAATGAGTGGTATCTGGAGGATTTGTCTGAGAGCATTAAAACCGTCCTCACCGATCATCGTAAAAAAGGATTGCATATTGGATCATTTGCTCTATATGGCTATATAAAAGACCCGGAGAATAAAGGTCATCTGATTATTGATCCGGAAGCTGCAGCTGTTGTTCATGAAGTATTTGAACTTTATGCTGCGGGGATAGGAAAGGTGAGTATAGCCAGACAGCTCAATGAAAGAGGAATTCCAAATCCAACAGCTTATAAACGGCTCAAGGGAATGAAGTATGGAGGTGGAGGAAAAAGCAACAGTGGTCTGTGGAAATATTATTCAATTGCCAGTATGATTTCCAATGAAATGTATATTGGAAATATGGTACAGGGCAAATATGAAAATAAAACCTATAAAAGCCTAACCAGCAGTCCGGTTCCTGAGGAACGGTGGATAAGGGTAGAGGGAACTCATGAAGCTATTATTGAAAAAGAATTGTGGGATAGGGTGCAGAGGATTAGAACGGAGCGGGCCAAACCGATGTGTACCGGTGAATTGGGACTTTTTGCGAAAAAAACCAGATGTATGTACTGTGGGTATACGATGCGTTCGGCAAAAAACAGAGAATTTCGTTATCTGATCTGCCCACAGCGGAAGGTTGGTGCAGACTGTAAAGGAGCCATTATTGCACAACGTTTTCTGGAACAAGCGATTCTGGAAGAACTGAATAAAATGATTAATCTCTATTTTGATGAAGCCTCTGCTCAATCCTATATCTTGATCAAAAATGAAACAGAAGATAGAAGGAGCAGACTGAATAAAGAGCTACAGACTATACGGGCAGAGTCCGAAGCCTTAAAAAAGGCTGTGCGGGATCTGTATCTGGATAAGGCAAAAGAGATTATTACGGAGACGGATTTTCTCTTTTTAAAATCCGGCTTTGATGAAGAACTCAAAAAGAAAGAAAACAGAGAGCTTGTCTTAGTGGATAAGCTTAATGAGCTGGCTGCTTCAACGGATAAAATAAAAAGTAAGCTGGACATATTGGAGCAGTATAAGAATATACAGCATCTGAATAGAGTGATTATTGATAACCTTATTGAGTATATAGAGATAGGCAGATGTGAAAAGAAGATACATAAGAATGATTTACCGCCAATAAATATTCATTGGAGATTTTAGTATCGGACAAGCATTTATAAGTTGTCTTTATAACGAATTACCATCTGCCGCCAGATCTTCAGTCAGGTCGGTGATCACATCACCCTTAGACTGGAACTGATTTGCGGTATTGGGAACACCTCCTGCGGACTGCGGCCAAACGCCAATGGTATGGTCGATATAATAGGGGCCAAAGCCGGAATTTTCGATTTCCTCCATACTCAGATTACGGGTAAGCTGATGGACGATGGCTCCTACCATTTCCAGGTGACCCAATTCTTCCGTACCGATATCGGTTAAAAGGCCGGAAACCTCCCGATAGGGTGTGGCAAAGCGCTGGGAGAGATACCGCATGGAAGCACCCAATTCACCATCTGGACCGCCATATTGAGAAATAATATACTGTGCCAGCTTTGCATTGGGAGTTTTGATATTTACCGGATACTGCAATCGTTTTTCATAATCCCACATTTATTCATCATCTCCTTCCCAGGGCCACGGCTGTGTGGTCCATAAAAATTCGTTGGTGCCTCCCCGTGCCTGATCCAGAGTCAAGGGACCGTAAGCTTCACCATATTCTCTCATTTTTTCCTGCTTCATACGATTGTAATAATCAAAATAGTGCATAGCTTCCCGGTCACAGGGATGAGTATCCAGATAAAGCACCAGTTCCACTACTGCGAAATCAAGAATATTGATTTCTTCAAGTAATCTGTTCTGCTCGCAATTCATCTGACACATCTCCTTCCCGTAAAAGGCTTATCCAGACAGGGAAAGATCGTACCTGCCTGAAAGGCCTTCATCAAATTATCATACATGTTTATATTTCCCTGCATGGGTACATAAGCCATCCCCAAGGGGAACTGTTCCGGTCTGAACTCTCCGGGGAAAATTCTCATTCCCGAATTACCATTCATGTTCATATTCATTTCCATGTTTTTTAAATTTATCGACATATCCTGACTTATAAATGTCTTTTCCTCCATATTCTTTACTGTTAGATTATGTAGCAGTCCGATTTCTGTGACAGAGGAAATTGTTCAGTGTTAAAAAAATAACAAAACATTGAGATTGGTCTTGATTTCCAAAACAGTTTATGTAAAAATGGGTGTATACAGTTTGAGTAATTTGGATGATTTATTCGCAAATCTACAGTAATGGAGGACAGGCATGAGAGGAATAGATACTCAGGTCAGAGTGACCAGAAGACGTATTTTTAAAGAGATTGCCAACCTGGCTTATCATTCAAAGAATCTGAAGGATGATATTGAAGCTTTACCCTATAAAATTGTTAATTACGACGAACCAACCCATCGGGAAAGTATTTATCGGGAGAGGGCTATTATTCGGGAACGAATCAGACTGGCTATGGGACTTTCCCTCCGCCCGGAAAATGTACCGGTACATTTGACACAGGGATTGGAGGAGAGCAATATTTCAGAGAAATATTATGAACCACCGCTTATGCAGGTAATTCCCTCCGGCTGTAATGCCTGTCCGGTCAACCGCTATGAAGTGACTAATAAGTGTATGGGCTGTGTTGCCCATCCCTGTTATGAGGTTTGCCCTAAGGATGCTATTTCCATGATTAACGGGAAATCCTTTATTGATCAGGAAAAGTGCATTAAATGTGGAAAATGCAAGGCAATCTGTCCCTATGATGCCATTAGCCATCAGGTTCGTCCCTGTGCAGCTGTATGCGGGGTGAATGCGATTAAAAGTGACAGCATGGATCGGGCGATAATCGATGAAGAGCTTTGTGTTTCCTGCGGTCAGTGTATGGTCAGCTGTCCTTTTGGTGCCATTGCGGATAAATCTCAGATATTCCAGCTGATTCGGGCTTTGCAGTCGGGACGAAAAATCATTGCTCAGGTAGCACCGGCTTTCGTTGGACAGTTTGGGCCGGAGGTTACGCCTGCCATGCTGAAGACGGCATTAAAGGAGTTGGGCTTTGCCGATGTGTACGAAACGGCGATCGGTGCAGATATGGGCTGTATGGCAGAGGCAGAGCACTACGTTCATGAGGTGGCCGCAGGAAAGCTTCCCTTTTTGCTGACCTCCTGCTGTCCTTCTTGGTCCGTAATGGCCAAGAAATTCTTTCCGGAGACCATAGATAAGATTTCCAATGCCCTTACGCCCATGGTGGCAACTGCCAGAAAAATAAAGGAAGATCATCCCGATGCCTCCGTGGTATTTATCGGCCCCTGTGCTTCAAAGAAGCTGGAGGCTTCCAGAAGAACCGTCCGATCAGATGTGGATTTTGTCATTACCTTTGAAGAGCTGAGCGGTATGTTTGAAGCAAAAGAAATCATCCTGAATCAGATACAGCCTTTGGATGAGATGGAGGATGCAACCGGAGCAGGAAGAGGCTATGGTGTATCCGGCGGTGTGGCGGATGCCATTGAACGCTGCATACGGGAATATTATCCGGATGTGGAGGTTCATATCGAACATGCAGAAAGCCTGTCGGAGTGCAAGAAGATTCTGATGATGGCCAAAGCGGGAAAGAAGAACGGCTGTTTAATTGAGGGAATGGCCTGTCCCGGAGGCTGTGTGGCAGGAGCCGGAACCAATATTGCCATTCTGCAGGCAAATAAAGAGGTTGCTGATTTTAAAAAGGCGGCAAAACAGCCCATTCCCAATCAGGAATAAACAGATTGACTAAAGAAGATGACAGCATGAGGAAGGAAATTGACATGAGTAAAGTAAGAACCAGATTTGCTCCCAGTCCTACCGGGAGAATGCATGTGGGAAATTTAAGAACGGCCCTGTATGCTTATTTAATTGCCAAGCATGAAGGGGGAGATTTCCTGCTTAGAATTGAGGATACCGACCAGGAAAGATATGTGGAGGGGGCTGTTGAGATCATCTACAGAACCCTGGAAAAAACGGGGCTGATCCATGATGAGGGGCCGGATAAGGATGGAGGCCTTGGTCCCTATGTGCAAAGTGAACGTCAGGCTAAGGGAATTTATCTTGAATATGCCAGGAAGCTGATTGAAAAAGGGGAGGCTTATTATTGCTTCTGTGATAAAGAGCGTCTGGAAACTCTCACCAGAACGGTGGCGGGGAAAGAAATTAATGTTTACGATAAGCATTGTCTATCCCTTTCCAGGGAAGAAATAGAAGAAAAGCTGGCGGCAGGACTTCCCTATGTCATCCGCCAAAATAATCCCACCACGGGAACCACCACCTTCCGGGATGAGATATATGGCGATATTACTGTGGATAATGGGGAACTGGATGATATGATTCTAATTAAGTCGGATGGATATCCTACGTATAATTTTGCCAATGTTGTAGACGATCATCTGATGGGAATTACCCATGTGGTCAGGGGAAATGAATATTTATCCTCTTCACCGAAATATAATCGCTTATATGAAGCATTCGGCTGGGAGGTGCCTACCTATGTGCATTGTCCTTTAATTACGGACGAAGAACACCATAAGCTGTCCAAGCGATGCGGACATTCCTCCTATGAGGATTTGATTGACCAGGGCTTTATCACGGAGGCAGTAGTTAATTTTGTGGCTCTTTTAGGCTGGAGTCCTTCAGATAATCAGGAGATTTTTACCTTAGAGGAGCTGGTTAAGGCCTTTGATTACCACCATATGTCCAAATCCCCCGCAGTATTTGATTATACTAAGCTGAAGTGGATGAATGGAGAATACATTAAGGCTATGAAGGAGGAGGACTTCTATGAGAAGGCCTTACCCTATTTAAAGCAGGCTATAACGTCTGAACTGGACTTTAAGAAGATTGCAGGTATGGTAAAGACAAGGATAGAGGTTTTCCCGGATATTTTGGAAATGGTAGACTTTTTCCAGACACTTCCGGAATACGATACAGCCATGTATACCCATAAGAAGATGAAGACCAACGAGGCAACCTCCTTAGAGGTATTAAAGGATGTCCTTCCTCTCCTGGAGGAGCAGGAGGACTACAGTAACGATGCCCTGTATCAGATGCTGACAGAGTATGTGGAAAAGAAGGGATGTAAAAACGGATATGTGATGTGGCCTATCCGAACAGCCGTAAGCGGAAAGCAGACCACACCTGCAGGGGCTACGGAGATTATGGAAATATTGGGAAAAGACGAGTCCGTTAAAAGGATCAGGAAGGGAATTGAAAAACTGGAGCATGCAGTCACCCAGTAAATCCCAGTTGAAGGCAATTACACACGGGTCGGGTCCCATGCTGGTACTGGCAGGACCCGGCTCCGGTAAAACCTATGTAATGGTTCAGCGCGTACTCCATCTGATTACCCATTTCCATATTGATCCTCAATCCATATTAGTCATTTCTTTTTCCAAAGCCTCTGCTCAGGAGCTGAAAAAACGCTTTGATGCTCAGATGGGTGGCAGAGGAAAGGTAAATTTTTCCACTTTTCATGCCTGTTTTTTTCACATATTAAAAACCACTTTTTCCTACACATCCAAATCAATTATTACTCCTGCAGAACAGCGGGAAATCATAAAAACTCTGCTTTTAGATCCCCATTATGAGCAAACAGATACCCGGGAAAAAGAAGAGGAATTTATCAGCAAATTTTCCTATTACAAAAATCGGGAGCCGGAAATCCTCAGAGAGAAGGAAAGCTCTAAATTTTGGGAGCTTTTTCAGGCTTATCAGCAGGAAATGCACAGCCGGGGGAAATTGGATTTTGATGACATGGGGTTATTATGCCTGAAACTGTTTCGGGAGCGGCCGGAGATTTTGACCTTATGGCAGGATAAATTCAAGTTTATTCTTATTGATGAATTTCAGGATATTAATCCCATTCAGTTTCACATTATTCAGCTGTTGGTTCAGCAGACAAAGAATCTTTTTGTGGTAGGGGATGATGATCAGGCCATTTACAGCTTTCGTGGCTCCAGTCCCCGGATCATGCTGAATTTTGAAAAAATATATCCCGACACCCAAAGAGTTCTGCTGGAAACGAATTATCGATGCAGTGAAAATATTATTCAAAAATCTCTGGAAGTAATTGGAGAAAACAAACAACGGTTTTATAAAGAAATTAAAGCCTATAAATTACCGGGAAATCCTGTGATTCTAAAAGGCTTTCCCAATTATCCGGCAGAATATGCGTATATGATTAAACGGTTTAAGGAGCTTTTTGCAGAAGGAGTAAGGCCTTCTGAGATTTCCTGCATCTATCGGACCAATCAGAATATGGGAGGCCTTGCCCAATATCTTATCCGCCATCACATTCCCTTTGTGATGAAGGAGGTCGGAAAGAGTATTTTTGATCATTTTATAGCCAGGGATATTTTAAGCTATCTGCAGTTTTTTCTGGAGGGAAAACGCCGCAGTGATTTTTTCATCATTATGAATAAGCCGCTGCGCTATTTATCCCGTAAAGCCTGCAGAAACGAAACAGTGGAATGGGAGGAGCTTAAAGCTTATTATAGGGAAAAGCCCTATATGCAGAACATTCTTTCCGGGCTGGAAAAGCAGGAAAGCTGGATCAGCCGCCTGGATTTATATGGAGCAGTCAGCTATATTCGTAAGGCTATCGGTTATGAGAAATACCTGGAGGAATATTGCAAAAGACAGGGCCTTCTTTTGGATGAGGCAGAGGAAATTCTGGATTTTGTCCATAACAGTATCCGGGGAATGGCTTCTCTTTTGCAATGGAAGCAGGAGATTGCCCAATACGAAGAGGCAATAAAACAGGCGGACGGGAAGGAAAAGGAAGGAATACATTTGCTTACCATGCATGCCTGTAAGGGATTGGAATATCCCCATGTATTTCTGCCGGATTGTAATGAGGGAAAGCTTCCCCACAAAAAAGCAGTTACAGAGGAAGAGCTGGAAGAGGAAAGAAGAATGTTTTATGTAGCAATGACACGGGCAAAGGACAGTCTGGAGCTTCTTTATATAGAGGACAGAAGTGGCAGGAAATCTCAGCCCAGCCGCTTTCTTCCTCTGAAAAGAAAAGGGAAGGGCAATATACTGAAAAAGTCTTTATAGACAAAGGAGGAGGACTACTCCCCCTCCAAAAGCTCATCAAATTCACAGCTGTCCAGATATTCGTCAAAGGCTTCTTCTACCCGTTCCCATTCCTCGTCACTGTCAATAAACTCCAATATAGGTTCTTCATTGGGATCCTCCGGATTCTCATGGTAGCGGTAGAACCAGGTCTCTCCATCTTCGTTTTCACCCTTTTCATCCAGAGGAAGGAGGGCGATATAATCAGAATCATCTACATGGATAATGGTGATAATGGCACAATTAACAATGGTTCCATCTTCAAGAGTGATATCTACGGACATTTCTTCATCCATATTTTCCTGTTTTTCCATAGGGTATCTCCTTTTTCTTTATTTTCCTTATTGTACTAAGCTTCAGGAAAGATGACAAGGAGAAAATATTGTGCTATAGTAAAAGAACAGTGAGTGAAGGGAGAACAGAATGAGACAGTTCAGTGTGGGCAACGCTTTTCCCATGGGGGCATCCCCGGCAGGCAATAATGCGATACAGTTTGTTTGTAAAAATACCGGCAGTATAAATGCCGGTTTAGTTCTTTATGAAATAAAAACCGGGAAAAAGGAAGTCTTCCTTTTTCAGGAAGAGCATAGAATCGGTAATGTTTATTCCTTGAAGATAGAGGGGATTTGTCCCAAAGACTATTCCTATAATTTTATTTCCAATGAGAAAGAGGAGCTGGATCCTTATGCAAAAATTGTTATGGGAAATGAAACCTGGGGAAAGAGACCGGTAAAGCTCTCAGCAGGGATTCTCCTTGAAGAGTTTAACTGGGAAAAAGACAGACCTTTATACAGGCCCTTTGAGGAGTGCATTTTTTACCAGCTTCATGTAAGAGGCTTTACCAGACACTCCTCTTCCAAAGTGAAGAAAAAAGGAACCTTTGAAGGAATTACGGAAAAAATCCCATATTTGAAGGAGCTGGGAATCAATACATTGGAGCTGATGCCTGCTTACGAGTTTACAGAGCAGGAGAGTGGTTTAAAAACAACGAAAGAAGATGAACCGGGAAGAGTGAATTATTGGGGATTTAAGAAGGGGGCATATTTTGCTCCCAAGTCTTCCTATGCAGGGGAAAAGAGACCGGATATTTCTTTTAAAAAGATGGTAAAGGAGCTTCATCGAGAAGGAATTGAGGTGATTATGCAGTTTTACTTTCCGCCCGAGGTCAGTCCGGTATATATTGCCCAGGTACTTCGGTTTTGGACAGTAGAATATCATGTTGACGGTTTTCGGCTTATGGGAGTGGGAATACCGGTAGAGTTTTTTGCTGCTGATCCGGTACTGTACAATACCAAGCTTCTTTATGAGAGCTTTGATCCGTCAAAGTGCTATGCAGACAGATGTGCTCCGGTATTTAAAACCGTGGCAACCTATAATGATGAATATATGTACGCACTTCGCCATTTTCTCAAAGGCGATGTAGGCTCTCTGGGAAGAGCCTTTGAAGCCATGTGCCTATATTCCAAATGGGCAGGAAATATGGTTTATTTTACCAATTACAACAGCTTTACCCTTAAGGATATGGTTTCCTATGACCGGAAGCACAATGAAGAGAATCGGGAAGAGGGAAGAGACGGAAATAATTACAATGTAAGCTGGAACTGCGGTGTAGAGGGTCCCAGCAGGCGAAAAAGTATCCTTTTTCTCAGAAACAGGCAGATGAGAAATGCAATCACTCTGCTGTTATTTTCCGGAGGGACTCCCGTACTTTTATCCGGAGATGAATTTGGTAATTCTCAAAACGGAAACAATAATCCTTATTGTCAGGACAATGTAATTTCCTGGCTGAATTGGAAAGAGCTGGAAAGGAACAAGGAGTTTTTTTGCTTTGTAAAAGAGGTGATTCAGCTGAGAAAAGCTTTTCCGCTTTTAAGCAATCAGCCTAAAGAGGGAACCGGAAGGATAGGGGCAGAATTTCCCTATTTGTCTTATCACGGAAAAGAAGCATGGAAGCTGAACTGGGATGAGAGCAATGAAGAGGCAGGAGGGATTCTTTTTTACAGCCAACAGACTTATCTTTATTTATGTGTGAATATGCATTGGCAGGAAACGAAGCTGGCTCTGCCCAATCTTCCGGGAAATAAAAAATGGACGCTGCTTCTGGACACATCCAATGAAGAAAAGCCGGGAGAGCTGCCAAGGATAAAATCAGTTGACATAAGACCCCGTTCGGTTAAATTAATGACTGCAAAAGGAAGTAAGAAGGATTTTGATGAAAGCGTATCAGCATTTTAAAACCATAACGTATCACAAATGGCTGGTGATGAAGGGATGCTTTTCCATAGGCCTGTATCGCCAGGGAATCTGTCATGATCTCTCTAAATACAGCCCGGTGGAATTTCTTGTGGGAGCAAGGTTCTATCAGGGGACCAGAAGCCCTAACAATGCGGAAAGGGAATGGAGGGGATACTCTGAGGCCTGGCTCCATCATAAGGGAAGAAATAAGCACCATTATGAATACTGGATTGATTACAGCACAGAGAATATAAAAGGAGGCATGGCTCCTGCACCCATGCCTATCCGCTATATTTTAGAAATGATTATGGACAGGATAGCCGCAAGCAGGGTATATGCCAAAGAGGAGTATACACAGGCAAATCCCCTGGCCTATTATCTGTGGGGAAGGCAGGATGCTCCCCTTCATCCAAAGACAAGGGCTGCCCTGGATTTACTTTTACAGCTTCTGGCAGAATATGGAGAAAAAGAAATGGTTCGTTTTATTCGTAAGGAAATTATTCCTGTGCAGAAAAAATGGGATAATCCCCGGGAATGGCCGCTGCTGGTTGAAGCATTCAGAAAAGAATATGGATTGAAGCAGCTGGGATAAGCACTTTGGAAAATCAGAAGAATATAATGGAGTAAAGAAAAGGGAGAAAAACCTATGAACTCTTTATTTTTACTCATCATTCTCTTTAGCTGCTGCGGCAGTAATTTCTTTGGAAACCGTAGCTGCTGCGGCAACAATTCCTGTGGTGAAGGGCGCTCACGCTGTGAGGAGTGTGGCTGTCGTGAAGAACGTCGGGATGAAGGCTGCAGACAGAATCCCTGGGGACGTGATAATAACAACAGAGGAGGCTCGAATAATTCGGAGAGAAGCGGCTCCTGCGGCTGTGACAGACCGGCTATGGGGCCTTCCTGTCCTCCACCCCCTCCCATGCCGAGAAATCAGTTTTCCTGTATGGACAATGAGCCCCGTACCTGCGGTTGTGAGGAGCAATAATCTAAAAAGCCTGTGGTATGCAGGCTTTTTATTTTACAAAAAATACTTGATTTTAGAATATCTATATGCTATATTATTTATACAACTTATAAACTTCTGTTTTATCAAGATGAGTTTAACTCATTCAGAGGGGATACAAGTCCCCGTCCTTGCCTTACAGGCATCATTTTATTCCAATTTATTTTAATTTCACATGGAAAGGAGGTAAAAGAAGCTATTCATTATCAGTACAAACAAAGGAAAAGGAGATTTTATGCGAGGAAGAAAAATAATCGGTTTGTTACTTACAGTGGTTACATTAATTTTTATCATTGCCTGCCTTATGTTTTATGATGCCAATCAGACCTATAAGGCTGAAAAAGGAATTGAGGAGGCAATAAAAAACTATTCAGCATCTATGGATGATGAGGAAATTAAGGTACTTACTAAAGAGATTTATGCTGCTGTAGAGCAGAAGCTGGAGAGAATGGATGCAAACAACCTTACCGAGAAGGATTTGGAGGAGTTACTGGAAACGGTGATCAGGGAATTGGAAATAAGAACCCTGGAATATCGGGACAGAGATATTACAGGAGAGGAAATCAACAGAATTGCCAATGAAGTGATCAAAAAAGTTATTGAATTAAACATGGTTACTTCCAATGAGGATCATCTGGCCAAGCTGGAGGAGTATAGGCTTAAACTGGACCAGATGACCAATTTGCAGCAGGATTTGCGGATAAGGCTGATACAGACACAGGAAGATATTGCAGCACTGCAAAACAGAATCAGCCAATTGGAGAAAGCACTGGAGGTACGAATGGAGCAGCTTGAACATCAGACATCAGATTTACAGAAAAATGTTCTTTATTATCAATACAATAAAGATTCTCAGACTTTAAGTCTGTTGGGAAAGGAATGAGAGAAAGGATGAAAGCAGGAAACATAATTATTGCCGGTATACTTGCCTTTGGTCTCATTGCATCTTCTGAGCTGGAGACGAGTGCGGATGACCGGACGAAGCTCAGCTCCTGCGGCAGGATAGAATACCATAATCGTACACCGGAAAATACACTGGATGACGTAATTTTTGATGCCCATGACCTGCAGCTGCTTGCTGAGAAAATTAAGAATTTGGAGATAAAGATAAGGGATATGGAGCAATCCGTAAACAGGGGAGGAAATACATGAAAAAGAAA
>JBJELS010000074.1:0-15583 GCA_051879275.1 Lachnospiraceae bacterium | reverse complement strand
CACAAAAATGGCTCCATATTGCCCATCCAGATGATACTTATTCTTTCCCCCTGTATAGTCCCCCAGTCCCTCAAAGGCAAAAATACTATTTCCTGTCTTTAATTCCGGATAGCTTTCAAAATATTCTTTTATTTCTTTAAAGATAACCAACTGTTCCTCAGACAATCCAAAATACATGGCAAATTCAAGCTCTTCACCAGTCATTAGCTCTACTGAATCTATATAATCCTTTTCCTGCCCGGAGGTAATGGGCAGTATCCATGCCCCTCTTTTGCAGAATAGCCCGGCATTCATCGTCATGGCACGGATATCATCATAGGAGTATGCACTCAGGCCGAACCGAGGATATTCATCCCATACTCTGTCAGGTTCCATCAGGCAATTGCAGGTTCCCTTAATCCTGTTTTCAAAATTTTCTTTAAGCTTCTCCTTATCTTCCGCTGATAGCGGCAACGTACAATTCCCAAAGGAAAAGATATTCTCATCCTTTTTACAGTCCGTAATCAGGGCATTGGCTTTTTCTCCTATACTGCTTTGGTGTTTTACCCTTAACCGTGATGTCCCGTCCCTGTTTGCATAATATTTCAAACCATCTATCTCAACAGGTTCCTGTGTTGCTTTTTCGCACCATAATACTGCCCCATCCACCAGATATTCATCACTGTAATCCTTTTTAATCAGTCCATAAATATAGTCTAATGACTCCTCATGCTTTTCTTCATCTATATCAGAATTGAAAAGCCTGTCCCTGATAATGTCATCCTGGCCTTCAGCTGCTTGCTGATAAGTTCCCCACCTGTTCATACTTCCCTATCTTTCTTACCCTTTTTCAAAGTTTAGCAATTTAATACACCAAATCTGTATCATTTAAACCTATAGTTAAGCAAAATAAAAATCTTCTCTCTGTTCTGAAAGAGCGTATCCAACTTAAGTTGCATACGCTCTTTTCTCCACTTCTTATGCGGTATAGCCGCCTTCCACCGTTAAGGCCGCAAACTTATCCTTTTTCTGCTTAATCACCAGAGTAAAGGTTCCGGTTCCGGCTTCATCCCCGTAGTCTTCCTTATAATCCACCACAAAGGCATTGGGGAAACAGTATTTTCTCTCCATAATTCCCCCTGCCACATGCTCCACCGTTACCTTACGGTAGCTGTCTGCCAGCTCTGCGGGAACCACTGACCAGAGAGCCAGCTTTCTGGTGCTGTCAAAGGGATCACCTCCCGTGGCCGTAAGAATCTTGCCGGTAATCACCATCGTGGCTCCCACATCCTTGGTTCTTGCATTGGAATCCAACGGAATATCCGTAGTCATTTTTACACTTTTTACACACTCTTTTGCAATTTCAAAGCTTTCTGCACCCTCTACTTTTACCACAAATGCCATCTTCCTTCTCCTCCCTATTCACCGGCATATCCGCCTTCAATTTTCACCTTACTGTTTTCATCCTTTTTCTGCTTTACATGCAGATAGAAGGTTCCCACACCGGTTTCATCATCCAATTCCTCTGAATATTCCATGATAAAGGCATCCGGCACCTCATATTTACGAACCACCTGGCCTGCCGAAATCACTTCTACTATGGCATTACGGTAACAGTCTGCCCGTTCGGAAGGCACTACTGACCACTTGGATAACCCCAGCGTTCCGTCACTGCCTCCTCCCAGCTTGTATAGCATTTTCCCCCAGATTTTCATGGATACCCCAAAATCCGTTGCCCTGGCATTAGAATCTGCTGCTGATTCTGAACCAAAGAGTACATTCTTAATGCTTTTTTCATCCAGAGTAATCTGTTCTGCTCCTCCCGATACCATCAATCTAAATCCCATCTTTTCCTCCATTCTGCTGCTTTAGCAGCTTGTTCATCACAGGAGCAATTCCGCAAGGAAAGGATTTATTCTTTCCTTGCCCCTCCTTCTCTGTGACTTATTTACATTGCTCTATTCTCTGAATTGAAACGGTTAATTTCAATCTCCAGATTCTTTACATTACCATTAAAGGTCAGGTTTAAGGTACAGTAGCCGTTTGCCTCATCAATTTCATATTCCATATCATCTCCTGCACCTAAAACTGCATTGATACAGTTCTTTTTTTCCTGCCACTTACTCTTCTGGCTTGAAGGATTATTGGAAAAAAACTGGACAATATTTTCTTGCTTATAATCTCCGGTCGCATGCCTGAGTACCCTCTCGATATAGGTGGTTACCTGGGTTTTGTAGATAGGCTCATATACCTTGCCATCGCTCATCAGGTTTCTGGCCTTATACACCATGATATGGCTGACGTTCTCCCCATTCAGCATGGCATTCTCCGAAGAGAAAACAAAGCCAAAGCTTCTGCGATTAATCTCATTTTTAATGGAATTGGTAAAACCGGTGATCTCCTTTGCCATTACAGTATGAACCCGAAGAGGATGATCCCCTGCTTCAATATCAAATCGAACACCGGGAAGCTCATCATCCACATTTCTCTTGAAGTTTTCCTTTAAGTATTCGGGGCACTGATAAGCTGCCACAAGTCCTGCTGCAATATAGGCTGCCCCTATGTAGACTCCGTCAATCCACAGCTTCATGATATCTTCTTTTTCCTGAGACAGCTGGGCCATCTCCTGCTCATTAATGACCATCCGCTTATCCAAAATTACCCCTGACTTTTCTTTAGGGATAATAGTAAAGTTTGGAATACAGGGAATGGCAAACTCACTGTAGGCCTTTCCCACCAGGCTGCTACATCGTTCCTCAAAGCTGCCGATGCCTTCTGTCGCCATCTGGTTAAAGGTGGTCTTATCTCCGGTTTCATAGCTAAAAAAGCATTGCACAGAATAATCCTTTAACACATCCAGCAACCGTACCAGACTCTCCAGGGTATTGGTTCCGCTTTTCTCTACCTTCTCATTTCCCTGAAAACGCTGTCTGCTTAATCTCACATTGGCATTCTGGTCAAGAGACAGGGAAGGAAAGATTCCATACCAAATGGTGCTGGAAAAATCATTCTTTGCATTTACCGTATTTAAAAAAGCAACCAGACGGGGAAGGTTGCTGCTTTTCACCAACATATCATTGGAAATATTGGTAATGAGCAGGGAAGGCTTCATTCCCTTAAGATTTGTGGGATACTGCTCAAAATAAGCCCATACCCCTAACAGCTTTTCGATTAAGGGCTTTACTACCTTAATAAAATCATCCTTGGCTGTACGGTAAAACTCCAGATAGGAGTTATAATTATTTACTTCCTGCTTTACATCAATGCTGCTGACCATGGTGGAAGCCAAAGGACAATAGGTTCTGGTAACAAGAGCCCGCACATAGTCACTCTTTTCTTCATTTAAGGCTTCATAATCCTCCTCCAAAGCAGCAATCAGTCCCGCATTTATCTGATCATCCACCACCATCAGTTCTGCTGTCTCCGGCTTGGGTGCCTCCAGAACCTTCAGCTCCCCCTTCTCATCCATACTTAAGACTCCCAGCGCAAGAGGCGTATTATCCTTCTTTTCCTCTGCGGTTCCCAAAAGCAGTCTGGTCTTAATATCCTCAATGGCTAATGGCAGCATGGCAAGGACGTTATTGTAGTTGGTACTGGCCTCCTCGAACATCACGTTTAACTTATCTGCCAGATCCAGCTTATAGGGATCTCCCTCCTCCAGCTCGGCATAGGCCTTATAGGTGTACTGCAGCTCCTTACGATTCTGTTTAATATCCTCCATCACCTTCTTGGGGGAAATCATATCTGTCAGCTTGTCAAACTGAAAATCTACGTTAATCACACTTTGGGAACGTTTTGCTTCTACCAAGGACATGAGCATCCTTAAGAAATCGTTCTGCCGGTTTAGCCAAATGGGACTAAGCATTTCCTCCGGGATATTCTCCGGCTTTTCCAGGGTATACATGATTTTTTGCGTATTGGCGTCAAAAAAGGAGTATACCACCGGCTCAAACTTGGTAATAAACTCATCAAAGCTTTTCACTAAAAGAGCTTCATTGATTTCTTTAATCTTTTCATCACTTAAACTGTCTACTCCCCGTACATCTCCTACTAAAGTCAACAAATCCGGCTTTTGCGGGTTGATTTCTTCAAATAGCATAGTTCGGTTGGTCTGTTTAATAATACTCACGTATGTCTCCCCCTTATCTTTCGTTTGGTTTTAAATCCTTATAATGAACTTCTATTTCTGCCCCTTCTTCTTCAAATAGAAAGGTGATTTTTTCGTGATAATACACCGGGTAAGCCTTTCCCTTAAGTAAAAGTTCTTTTCCCTTTAAGGCACTGGCCTTTCCTTTATTTTGCACGATCAGGTTTTTCTCTTTTCCCGGTTTAAAGATAACCTGGTCTGCTCCCTTTAGGGAAAGGGGTAGGCTACAGGTATCCAAAAGCCACTCCAGAGTAATTACACTTCGGTTACAACGGGCAAACAGGTTGATGCTGGCCGGTGGATAATCAATCTCCTCTTTATTTTGAATCACATAAACCACCAGTTTTCCATAAAAGGTTGTCTTCCCACTTTCCTTTTCTACCAGGGAAAGCCCTTTGTCGGCAATCCCCCTCGGTTTTATTCTCTGCTGCCTCCTCTTTTTTACTGCCAAGGAAAGAATCCCTCCATTGGCAATAAGAAAAAGTATCAGAATTCCCCAAAACAGCCAGTCTATCTGTGGTTTTTCCGGTTCAGGGATAAGAATTTCTTCCGTTACGGTATTGTTCCCGTAGTAATAGCTTCCGGAAACAGGAAAGTTTACTTCTATCGTAACCTCTGTACTCTCCTCATAAGCTTGCTCCCACCAGGCTTTTCCCTCTTTTACCTGATAGTCCTGCTTTTTTTCGTTTACCAGTATCTCTATCCCCTCTGCCGCACTCCGCTTCAGCAGTGTTTCTTCCTGTTCATTAATAACCATTAGCTTCCACTCCGTCATCTGGGTATCGGAATGAAAGGAATGCTCTGTTCTAAGGAAATAAGAATACTCTATAAATAGCCATGCCTTCATTTCCATTTTCACTTCTGGCTTACCCTGGGTGTGAATGGTGATTTCTTTCTCTGTTGGCCTCTCCAGATCAATGATGGTAAAACCACTTCCCTGATAAATCGCCAACTGTTCGGCTTCACTATTAACCGTAATACTTTCGGCCTGCTGTGATCCAAGAAGAAGAATTTTTGCCCGATCCATAGCTGTGTCCGGAAGCATAATGGTAAATTCTCCACTCTTTCCTCTAAGGCTTCCTACCTGCTTTGCCTCTATCCCAAGACCAGAAAACAGATAGTCTTCCAGAAACCAGCCTAATGCTTTTCCTGTCGCAAACTCCTGCAACATTCCTCCACTAAGTTGGGCTGCCGAATAGATGGTTTCTCCTTCTGTCTTTTGTTCTCCCAAAGCCAGCACATCTACTGTTATCTCTCGTTCTCGAATTTCCTCCAGTGCCTGCTGGTAGTCTGCTACAGATTCCTGCGTCTGTTCTGGCGAGGACAGTAACAGTTCTCCATCGCTAATCCAGACAATTCGCTTCTCACCCTCTTCCCCAGAAAACAAGGTGCAGGCTTCTTTTAAGGCAACCCCGGCATCACCGTACTGCCTGTAGGTTAGGCCAGTAAGTCCATCTTCTATAGCTGAATAGCTACTACCTATAGGAACCACCTTCAATATCTTTTCCTGATAAACCACCATCCCTATCTGATAATGACTGGGAAGGGAAGCCACCAGCCCTTTTACAAACTCCAATGCATCATATTGAGTATCCACCTCTTTCATGGACTGGCTGGCATCCAGAATAAGTACTATTTCACAGTAAGTATTTGTCATCCGGCTTTCTTGTGCTTTTACAGAACTCCCAAAAAAGCTTACTAATACTATGACTATGGAAAAATAAATGGCTGCTTTTATTTTTCTATTTAGACTGAATATCAACGATTATGATGCCCCCATTCTACAATTTACCTACCTGCTATCAGTTGAATATGTTATACTTTTCTGTAGTATAACCTACCGCCAAAATATTTCAATATAGGATGCAGAATTCGTCGTTTTTATGCAGAAAATGACACATTATTTGGAAATTTAAGCAATTAAGCAATTAATTACTTTTCTTGAGCGTAAAACAGATCTTTTTACTTAATCTCTAAGCAAAAAGATCTGTGCAAATAATTTACAATAATTGTTTCAGTTTCTCTAAAATTTTATATTTTTTTGACTGTAGAGTAGTTCTTGGTATCCCCAACTGCTTAGCCAGCTTCACTTCGGCAATTTCCTGATAAAAGAGTGCATGGATAATCATTCTCTCTTCTTCATTCAATTTCACCATGATTACTTCTTTCAGTTTCTCCAACATAATCGTTCTCATTACTGTTTCTTCTACTGATGGAGTACTGGCAACAAACTGCATATCGGCTTCTATAAGCCGTTCATAAGAATCTTCCCTGCTGGGAACCACTATAGACTCTCCGGTCTTTTGATTCACCCTTATATGCTCATGCTTTAAATCCTGGGTAAAATATTTTTCTTTACGTTGCCCCTTATAATAAGCCTCGTAAAGTTCTCTACTAACCTCGAAACTCTGTCCAGTAAGTCCTATATAATATTTTTCTTTATCTGCCATTTTAGGCACTCTCCTTTCTGATTTTGAATTGTTCAAAATCAGAAAGGGCGGTGCCCGAATATAGCATCTTCTGTTCATTTTAGGTGTTAACAATTTGACTCAAAAAAAAGCGGATGGCAAAATAACCATCCGCATAAGAATCTGATATTCATTTATAAAAAATATTGGGGTTTTATATCCATAAGTAAAATCCCAATAAATATCAGCTATTTTCCCTTTTGTGATACAGGGCGTTTAGGCTGATGGAAAATCCCTGTACAAAATGGTGGCCAGGTTTTTCTCTTTTGTTCCACCTCATGCCTTACTACCCTTTCCACTACCTCCAAGACTTTTTTGTTCACTTTCTTCATTTTCATCTACCTCCTGTTTTAGTATTTTTGATAGGCACAACAATATTGCACACAATATGACTGCTATTGACATATAATATATGTACATCATATCCACTTTAAGAAAAACACAAAAATAAATTACACTTCCCTGTAAAACTACTAACATCCTTGCCGCTTTCTTCGAGCCTTCCAGTTCCAAACTATTCATATGCATATTGGGGTGATTAACAGTCCCGATAGCTACAACAGTGGCTATTGCCAGAAAAAGAATAGCAAGTAAAAATTTCCAATAATGCACCCCGTAATCTGCTAATACTGCTATAAGTGCATAGGTCAATGTTGTTCCGATATAGCATTGCTCAAAAGTATTGCAATGAAATCCACCCGTTCTGGCTCTTAGTGTCAAGAAAAAAATCAGGAAAAGTACTGTTAAAATCAGATTGTCCTCAAAATAACTTATTATTAAAATTGTTCCTAAAGTTATTATTCTTTCTATCTGTAATATAAGTGAATAAATGTAATATTCTTTTTGCTGCTCGACAATCATTTTGTTTTCCAACATTTGATCAACTAAATTTATTGCAAATTTTTCAACCACATCTGCACGTCCTCCTTTTGTGAGTATATCAATCTCCTATAAAATCACAAGAGCCCATGCAGAAAATGACATATTTTAGCAGAAAATGACACAAAAAAACTCTCTACTTGTTATCAGGGTTTTATCCCTTATCACAAATAGAGAGCAATTTATTTATAACTTTTTATGTCTTAAAACAAGAGACCCCTTTTCTACACTGTAGTTTCTTCTATTTTAACTTTTTTCATCGGAATCATGATAGAAAAATAGAATTCTTGATTTTTATTTTGTATTACATAAGAACCTCCATATTTTTCAATAGTTTCCACAATGTTTTTTATGCCAATTCCATGTTCTTCAGGATATAGGTGTTTTGTTGTCTGAATTGCACCATTTTTATAAATAATTTCATTTTCATAGGTATTCTTTACTGACAAGATAATGCTTCCATCTTCACAGACAAATTTTAACTTTATCACCCTGTTTTTCTTGCATTTCTCACAAGCTTCAATAGCATTATTCAGTAAGTTTGCCAAAATAATTACAATATCCTCATCCTTAATCTGTAATCCAGACAAGTCATTAATCTTTAAAACAAACACAATGTTTTTTTCTTTTATCTCGGAATATTTACTATTCAAGATTGCATCCACAATCACATGATTTGTACAAATAAAATCCAACTCTTTTTCCAACCTTTCACTTATACTGCTTACATACTGTTCCAATTCACCATAATTTTTCTTTTTTATTAGTGTAGATATACACATAATTTGGTTCTTATATTCGTGTGTCTTTTTTTTCTGCTTATTAAAATTTTCGGAAATTGAGCGATACATTTTTGTCTGATTATCTACCTCCAGTCTAAAAATTCTGCTCTCATATATCTCAGTTTCCTGCTTCGCTATATCATAGATAAAATAGAAAACCAGCATATTTAATCCTGTCAGTCCACAAGCAATAATGAAAAACAAATTTTCCTGTTCCTGATTAGGTGTAATTCCTGCCATCTTTATCATTCCCACAATACTGCAAACCGTAAAGATGGGGAATGCAATAAGTTTTATCCATTGTATATCATTAAGTACGGCCAATTTATCTTTTCCTATATATCTTCTGATAGCAATGATAAGCAGAAACAAAACCACCCTTCCCAGAACAATCACCAGATAGCTTTGCATAGGACTACTTCCTTCCTCAACAGATATATTCCGTAAAAAATATAAGTTGGTAAGCAAAACAAAGTAATCCACCACAAGCAGTAGCCCTTGAAACAAAGCTGATAAGGTTATAGATTTCCACCAACTAATTCGGTAATATAGTTTCATCAAACTTGCAATAAAAAGTATTAAACTTATCTGTTTTAACAGAAAATTATTTGTAAATCCGGCTGCCATTACATACTCCCCAGCAATCATTCCTACTACAGTAAGGCAGCTCTCCCAGCTAATATTTTCATGCTTTTTTTCTCCAAAACTATTGAAAAAGAATATACAGCACAATATCTCCAGTATGATAATCAATAAACTCTGAATATAGTGAAACATCTACAGAACTCCTTTAAAAGAAATAAACCGATTTTCAACATCATTATATCTTGCTCTTGATATACTCACCTCCATTTCCTCACCTTTACCTTTTGTAAGAATCGCCGAATACCTACATATGCTTTTGATAAACCTCATATTGACCAAAAAACTCTGATGTACACGTAAAAAATCCTCTCCCTCCAATTCAACCTCCAACTTATTTAATGTTCCTGATAATGTATACTTTTTCAGACTTTCTTCCATAACATAAAATTCCAGACTATGTAAGTTACTTTCTATATACAAAATCCGCTCTAAGGAAACTATCCTGGCTCCTTCTCTAAAATTAAATTTCTGCTTTGGTACACTATAATTCATTCTTTCATATATAGCATCCAAACATTCATAAATACTAGCGTCCATCCCTTTTTCTTCTTTCAATATGTATCTTATTGCATCCACCTTATATCCCTCAAGCGTATAATTAATAAAAGCAGTAATAAAGACAATGAACATATCTCTGCTATTTTCTCGAATTTTCTTCGCCGTCATGATTCCATCTAATTCTTCCATGTTAATATCCAGAAAGACAATCTTATACTTTACCATTTCGATACCCTGTTCTATAAATTCTTTTCCCGAACTAAAGGTATCTATCTCATATGTTCTTCCTCTCTCATCCATATATTTTTGTAGAATCTCTTTAAACTGTTCCCTAAAGATGCTTTCATCATCACATATCGCTATGCGAAACATATGTTCACCCCCCCCCCTAAAAATTTGGCAAATTTCCAAATTTGTACGCTTGAGTCTGGTACCTTATAAGAATTATATCATTTGATTTACTATCCATAAATCATTTTTCCCCAATAATCCATTCCTTTATTTCTTTGACAATCTCTTCCTTTTGTTCAAAATGCAGATAATGACCTCCTTCCAAACGTATTGTCTCACTTCTTATATTTTCTGTTGCAATCTCTTTATGCAACCTCTCCCAAGATTCCATTAGTTTACAGTTAGAATCTGAAATGAAATGTAATACCAGAATATGTTCAGGAAATTTCATTTCTTGCATACTCCTCATATTATCTTCCATATATTTTAATTCATTCATAACCGTTTTGTTATTCCCATGATCTATACTGAGTATCCGATATATTTCCACTTCTTTTTCAGAATATTGGTGGGAAGCATCTGCATAAAAAGCTTTTTTCGGATTGCTGATAGAGGTTAAACGTGTAATACCAGCTACATTTTTTAATTTCTGTCCATAAGCAAAAAGTCTGTTTATTGTTATCATACTGATTGGAAAAGGTTCATTTTCAATTTGTTTTGGTACCGAACAGTCAATCCCAATAAACCCTTTTACTTCTTTCGGATATTCATTTGACCAATATAACGAATACACGCCGGAAAGCGAATGAGCCATCAGATAATATTCTTCACAGCCTAACTTCTGTACGCATTCATGCAATTCTTCTACAATTACTTCTACCTCTCTTCCCTCTTCACTTTTATCTGAAAGTCCATAACCAAATGGTTCTATTGTGATAACTTTAAAATTCTCAGCTAATGCGTCTGAGATAGGACAAAATTCCAGTATTGGTGAAACACATCCCCATCCTGGTAATAAAATAATTGTTGTGTCATTTTTTTCACCTTTGATATCTACCACCATATCTTTTTCCCCCACCTCAACAACTTGTCCATAGGCAGATTCTAACTTTGATTGGTCAATTTTTTTATGTATTAAATTCCACAATGCCAGAACCACAATACTTGTTAAAAAAAATAATGGTAGTCGTTTTAGCCATTTCTTCATTTTCTTCATTTCCCTCTCTTTAAACTTACCAAGTCTGATAATAGTATAAGTATAGCAATAATATTTTTATCGCCAAGACAATATGCAGAAAACGACATATTTTTACATAAATTGACACTAAAAACAATTCAAAAAAATATTTTTGGTCAATTACAAAGTAACTTTCCCGTTCAAACGGGAATCTCATTTTTCATTTCAGGAAAAAATATTTTTGATATTGGATTAATAATAAAACTCTTAATTACTCTTTTTTCACCCTTTAGCTCCTGTTAATCTGTTGGTTCAAGGGGGCCTCAAATTGACCCCCTCCCCCGGCCACAAGAAGAAATCGCAATACACACAAAAGAAATTTATACGATTAAACTTCTTTCCTATACCTATAATCTCCTCATTTTTCCTCCACTTTGCGATACTTAACCATCGCTTTATCATTGAAAGTATCTGCTTTTGAGAATTGTCAAAAAGGAAATCTTTTTCTTCTGCATTCAATAATTCCACTTCTCTATGATTATTTTCTTCTTCTGACGGTCCTCCTGCTTCCTCCTGCTTTATCCCACTGTCCTTATCCTCTTTTTCAGCAACAATTTTCGGAAAGAAAAGAAAATAGAGATTAGAAGTCTGCCCTCGGTTACCCTCACGAAAACGGCTTTCCTTCTTTACATATCCTTCCTCCACCAGTTCACGCATTGCCCGTTTTACAGTGGAAACACTGATATGTAACTGCCGGGCAATGGTGGGTACTGCCGGGAAGCAGGTATGCTCCTTGTCTGACCGATCAATCAGGTAGAGAAGAACCTGTAAGGCTCTGCTCTTTAAGGGTGACTGGTATGCTCTTTGCTTCATTTCAAACTGGTTCATCGTTGATTCCTTCCTTTTCTCTCATTTTCTTCTTCAAAAAGCCGGGGATTACTCCCCGGCCAGATACTTTTTAATGATATTCTTATAAATTTTTTCATTCGGTTGCCCATTCATACAATCCGGTTGATAGTCCATAAAAAACACCTTATGATATTCTGACTGAAACACTTCCTGATAGGTGTGCTGTAATGCCTTTTCCACGAAAGGACACAATAAGAAAGCTGGTATAGTCTCGTACTGTGCTAAAAGCTTCATAGTCGATTCAATCTCATAGGGCTTCGTCCCACAAACAAGTACCAGTGTATCCGGCTTTTCTTTCGGTCTTTCTACTCCATAATCCTCAATCAAAAAATGAAACCTTTTCTCTGGCATATCTCTTCCATACCACATTTTTTCCAGAAAATATCCTCCCGATTCAGCTTGCATTTCATAAGCCTTAGCCAAATAGGGGATGAGGTAGCTCTCATTTTTCTCTACATAGGCGGCCCTTGCTCCTATACTCCCCAGCCAGGCCACAAAACCTAATGCTGCCGTAGTCGTTCCCATACGGCTCCTGGAACCTAAAAAAGCAATTCGCACCCCTTCATCCTTAAACGTATATTCCTCATGTTTACCTTTGGTCACTTCCTGATCTGTGGGGGCATACCTGCTCATTCCCTGCTGGCTTAAGGACTCCCGGATTTCCTCCTGCAGCTTTTCGATTTCTGTACTGGTAACCAAATTGGTGACTTTTGCTGCCAGTAATGCCCTGGCTAATGGTTCATTTTCCTTTAATCCTTCACAGATAACCGTAATCCTGGCATTGTACATGGTCTGAAACTCCCCAAGGGCCTGGACAAATTCCTGATCCTCATCCCCAAAGGCAATCCGGTCTAAAACCAATTCCGTACAATGGGAAAAATTACGCATATCATAAACAACGAATTGCTTTAACATAAAATTTCCGATCATTTTCTTTACCGGTAACGCTTCTTCCTCAGTCAAAAAATCCAGCAGATTGATATGCTGCTGTGACGCTAAATATAAAATCATCTTATTCACTTCCTTCACTAATGGCCCAAAAGGGTCCTCCTGCCCCTACTCGTTTTCCTGCTTCATTTAAAATAATGGAAATATCCCATTCCTGATTGCTTCGCTTTAAGCTGGCTGGGTCAGCTACCAGAACCTTTCCTTCCTTTGTGATGCCCCGTAGGACAATAAAGTGTCCACTGGAAGTAAAATGCCCTTTGGACATAATGGCCACCACCAGCTTCCCCTGAGCCAAAGCATCTGCCACCTCCTCCGACTTCAAGTTTACCTCTACGGATAATCCCCAGTTTTCTGCTGCTTTAGGAATCAGGCTATGGTAAGAACCGCCACCGGGACAATAATAGCCATTCTCATAGGACCACTGGGACATCTCCACCGGATCTATCTGGACTCCTGCCAGAGTGGATACCACAATACTCATGCTGGTAGGACCACAGGCATGGGTGCCGATCTTATCCAGCCCATAAGGTTTATCTGCCCAGCGCTCATCCAGTTGGTTAAAATAAACCACCTGTCGCTCTCCTTCCCTACCAAGCAGCATATTCTCCTCATACTCCCCTTCTTTTTCTGCCTCTCTGAAATCCCGCTCAAATATACCGGAATCATGGGTATATCCATAGTCCTTTTGAAATCTGTCCACTGCTTCCACTTCTTCCCCTACCAGCCACTGGGTCAGGACAGAAAAAGGGCTGGTAGCAAGGTACATCACCAAAGCCACCAGCACCAGAAGAAAAATGATTGGTCCCAAAATAAGGGCAAGAAGCCGCTTTCTTTTTTCTTTATCCACTGCCGCCCCTATGGCGGCCTCTACCAACAACTTTGTCACAATAGGGTCTGCCATCCTTCACCTTCCTTTCTGACCGGCAGACCCTATCGTCCACCGGCCTTTCCCATATAGGCAAATTTATACTCCGGGATGTCAAACTGGACACGCAGCCGTTTGGCTCCTGCCAGAAACAAAGCCTGTCCCCTCTTTCTGGCCAGTAAAAGTTCCTGCTCGGCTTCCGTTAGGTCATATAAATCCACAGTTTCCTTCAAATTCTTTCCGTCCGTTCCCATCAAAATCTTATAACAGGGAATATCCAATAAGGCTTGTCCGTACTGCTTAATGCTTTCGCTTAAAAAGTCCACCAGACTGTGGGAAATAATACACAATGCAGCTTCATACTTTCTTGCCCGCTTCATCACATTTCTCAGATAAACCAAAGACTGCGGGACTTTCGGATCAATCATCAAATAGGCCTCATCACAAACCAGTAACACCCTTTCTTCCCGGTTTCGGCTCATTTGTTCCCAATCATAGGTCAGGATATTAAAATACTGGGTACGCTTTACGTTATCCCCTGTTTCCTGCAGGGCATGGGTGTCCATAACCGTAAACCGAGAATCGGAAGATACACTGGTATGCCCATTCCAGATAAAACTGTCTGCTCCTTTGGCAAGGTCATAAAGAAGCAGGGTAAGGTCACCATAAACCGGATTATCCTGCTCCTTTTTTCCCTTTTCTTCTATTAAGGCATAGAGGTCAGAAAAAATGGGAAAACCCTCTGGGCTGAGCCTGGTTACATCTGTATCCCAGGTAATCCCAAACTGCTGGTATAATTCCACCAGACATTTTTTCAATACCGCTTTTTGCATATCCGTAAGGGAGGGCAGATACAGGCTAAAGAAAATCTCCAGATTCTTCATGTGCAAAGCCAGGTCATTCATCCCATACCCCTCATCCCGGTAAAGGCGCATCTCCTCTTGTTCTTCCTCATCATCTCTGGGTGAGGGTCTGACCTGTAAAGGGTTGATCATCCCTTTAGAGCCGCCCACGGCATTGATCCAGTCTCCCTCCAGATTCTGGCAAAGCTCCTTATACTCCGACTCCGGATCAATAACGATGATTCTCGTTCCCTTCATATACTCTGCCAACAGGATATGTTTGATGGCGGTGGATTTTCCCACCCCGGAATTACCCATGACACAAAAATTGCTGTTGGTCCTGTCTCCTCCTCGTCTCCAGGTATCCAGGATCACCAGACCACCATTTTTATCTTTGGCAAAATAATACCCTTCCCCGTCATTGAACCCACTGCTGGCAAAAGGGAAGCCTCCCACAAAGGTGGAAAAAGGAACAATCCTTTGCAGAATACTCTCCATTTTCGGGTGATTGGGAAAGGTGGGGGACAGGTGCATAAACGCTTCCTTTTGCAGGTTAGGAATTGCCCGTATTTTACACTTCATCACGCTGGCTGCACTTTCAGCCAGACGGCAAACCTTTTTAAATTCCTTTTCTTCTCTGGCTATGGGCATTACTGCTACACTCATCAGCCCCACCGTTTCTCCTTCCCGGTCGATCTGCATAATGATTTTTTCCCCATCTTCTGCCGCCTTTTCTGCTCGCTGTCTGGATAAGGGATCTTTTGCACCTTCTGCCAGACCTCTCTGCTGCACCACATTTCTGGAGATCGCATTGATTAAAGTCGAGTTGTCTACCGGCTTAAAGCCGATGGAAACTAAGGTGGAAGGGATATTGGTCAGCCGGGAAAGCCATTCCGGTTCTACCTTTTGGGGATAACGGATAATCCCATAGGCTTTTCCCCGGTTTTCACCGAGGGAAAGCTGGTTTTTTTCAAAAGAAAGCCCTATGGGTGTCACCACATTTAACAGGGCATGATTTACCATGGGCTGTTCTATCGTCTGGGCTGTCTGTTTCATGCCATACCTCCTTTCAGTAGAGGAATACTTGCTGCGGTCTCTGTATCTTCCAGATGGATATAAGCTGGATTATGGACCAGATTCACTAACCGGACGATTTCTTTTTGACTAAGAAGGTCGCAGGATATTCCTGCTGCGGCAACTTTTCAACCCAGAA
>JBJELS010000073.1:0-15685 GCA_051879275.1 Lachnospiraceae bacterium | reverse complement strand
TAAAAAGAGAAGCGAAACGCTGGAGAATATCGCTTTGAATATATTCGATCATATGAAGAAAATTCACGGTCTGGGAAAACGGGAAAGACTGCTGCTGATTCTGTCAACGCTTCTGCATGATTGCGGAAAATACATCAGTATGAGCAATCTTGCAGATTGCTCATACAATATCATTATGTCCACGGAAATTATCGGACTTTCCCATACAGAGAGAGAAATTGTGGCCAATGTGGTAAAATATAACCATCAGCAGTTTGGCTATTATGAGGAGGTGGCCCGAAGCTCCAATCTGGATCGGGGAACCTATCTGCTTATTGCCAAGCTGACGGCAATTCTAAAGGTTGCCAATGCCCTGGATAAAAGTCATAGGCATAAATTTAAGGATATTCGGGTTTCCCTGAAGGATACCACCCTTTTGATTACGGTAAATACAGATGAGGATATTACCCTGGAGCAGGGCCTGATTGGCCCCAGGGCAGATTTCTTTGAAGAGGTTTACAGTGTGCGTCCGTTGATTAAAAAGAAGCGGATTATCGGAAGATAAACGTATTGGATACAAGCTGCCCGGGCAGCAGATTGAGAGGAATAATGAAAAAGAAGTATTTAGAGCCGGAGCATTATTGGAATCGTGAGCTGAGCTGGATTTTATTTAACAAGCGGGTTTTGTATGAGGCCAGAGATAAGCGGAATCCCCTGTGGGAAAGATTGAAGTTTTTAAGTATTACAGCTTCTAATCTGGATGAATTTTTTATGGTCAGAGTGGCTTCGTTGAAGGATATGGAGAATGCCGGATATACGAAAAAGGACATAGCGGGTATGACACCCAAGGAACAGCTGGAGCAGGTGAACAAGGCAACTCACGAGTTAGTGAATATGCAGTATTCCACCTATAACCGTTCTCTGTGTCCATTGCTTTTACAGAACGGCTTGCAGATAATTGCCCGCCATGAGGATCTGACGAAGGAACAGGGAGAATATGTGGATCGTTATTTTGCAGAATCCGTTTATCCGGTTCTGACCCCCATGGCAGTGGATTCTTCCAGACCCTTTCCGCTGATCAGAAACAAGACCCTGAATATCGGAGCCCTGATCAGAAATCGGAAAAAGGAAAAAAAGGAAGTGGAATTTGCCACCGTACAGGTTCCGGGGGTGCTTCCCCGAGTGGTTCGGGTTCCTGTGGGAGAGGGACGGCAGGCTGTTATTTTATTGGAAGAGATAATAGAACGTAATATTGACAAACTATTTTTGAACTACGATATTGTCTGCACTTATCCGTTTCGGATTATGCGTAACGCGGATTTAACCATTGAAGAGGATGAGGCGGAGGATCTGTTAAAGGAAATTGAAAAGCAGATTAAAAAACGCCAATGGGGACAGGTTATTCGTCTGGAAGTGGCAGAAAAAATGGATAAGAAGCTGTTGAAGCTGCTGAAGGAAGAGCTGCAGGTGGAAGAAGAGGATATTTACTATATTGACGGGCCGTTGGATTTAACCGTGTGCATGAAGCTCTATGGACTGGAAGGCTTTGAGGCCTATAAGGCGGCTGCTCATGAGCCTCAGCCTGTACCGGAAATAGGGGAGGGAGAGGATATTTTCTCCTGTATCCGCAGGCAGGATATTTTTATGCATCATCCCTACCAGACCTTTGCACCGGTGGTGGAGTTCATCCGCCAGGCATCTGCAGATCAGGAGGTACTGGCCATCAAGCAGACACTGTATCGTGTCAGCGGTAATTCTCCCATTATTGCAGCCCTGGCCCAGGCAGCGGAAAATGGTAAGCAGGTTACGGTACTGGTGGAGCTGAAGGCCCGTTTCGATGAAGAGAATAATATTGTATGGGCAAGGAAGCTGGAGCAGGCGGGCTGCCACGTTATCTACGGTTTGGTGGGCTTGAAAACCCACAGCAAAATTACTTTGGTGGTTCGTAAGGAGGAGGACGGAATCCGCCGCTATGTTCATCTGGGAACCGGTAATTACAATGATGCTACGGCAAAGCTGTATACGGATGTGGGTCTGTTTACCTGTAAGGAATCCTTTGGAGAGGACGCCACGGCAGTCTTCAATATGCTGTCCGGCTACTCCGAACCCTTAAGCTGGAATAAGCTGGCGGTGGCCCCTCTGTGGTTAAAGGATAAATTTCTCTATTTGATTCGGCGGGAGAAGGAGCATGCTCTTTTGGGAGAGCCGGCAAGAATTATTGCGAAAATGAATTCCCTTTGTGATAAGGATATAATTGCAGCCCTGTATGAAGCCTCAGCTGCCGGAGTGCAGATTGATTTGATTGTGCGGGGAATCTGCTGTTTGAAGGTAGGAATACCGGAGGTCAGTATGAATATCCGGGTAAGGTCCATAGTGGGACAATTTCTGGAGCACAGCCGTATTTTCTTTTTTGAAAACGGAGGCAGAGAAGAGCTTTATTGCTCCAGTGCGGACTGGATGCCCCGTAATCTGGAGCGGAGAGTGGAGTTATTGTTTCCCATTGAAGAGCAGGAATTAAAAAAGAAAGCCTTTCACATTCTGGAGGGAGAATTACGGGACACCATAAAAGCCAGTATTATGCTTCCTGACGGCACCTATGAGAAGGTGGACAGAAGAGGGAAGGAAGCCTATTCCTCCCAGGAGGTTTTTGTACAGGAAGCAAGGGAGGCAGTATTGGCTAAAAAGAGCGGTTCTGCTCAAAGGGTTTTTATACCGGCAACACATGTATAAAGGTGAGGAAGGAAAATGGCAGAAGAAATCATATTGGCATCAGCCTCTCCCAGAAGGAGGGAGCTGCTTAGTCAGATCGGGATTGCCTATCGGGTTGTACCCAGTCAGGTGGAAGAAATCCTTGAAGGAAATTCACCCATGGAAATCGTGCAGAATCTGGCCAGACAGAAGGCGGAGGATGTAGCCCTGTCTTTGAAGCTTCCGGAGAAGCTGGTGCTGGGAGCAGATACCGTGGTGGTTCATGACAATCAGATTCTGGGAAAACCGATGGACAATGAGGATGCTTTTCGCATGCTGAAAGGCTTACAGGGAAATGTGCATCAGGTATACACAGGAGTGGCATTGGTGAAGTACCGGGAGACTTTGGAAAGCTATGTATTTTATGAAGAGACCAGGGTATACGTTTATCCCATGACGGATGAAGAAATACAGGCCTACATCGACAGTCTGGACGGCAGAGACAAGGCAGGAGGCTATGGGATTCAGGGCCCTTTTGCTGCATATATTCAAGGGATAGAAGGAGATTATTATAACGTTATGGGACTGCCCATTGGACGGCTGTATCAGGAGCTGAAGAGGAGAGAAGATTATGGGAATGTATGACGATGCTGTATTAGAGTGTTTTTTAAAAAATCAGGGACAGCTTTTTCCCGAACCGGTAGCAGAAACCCTTGAAGAGGCAGAAGCTTTTCTGGAGGAGGTTATGGCCGTTGTGGTAAATACTCCCAGACAGGTATGGGAGTATTTTGATGAACAGGGAGTAGATATGGAAGGGGCAGATGAAGAAGAGCTTCTTTTTGCTGACGAAATATTTGCATTGGAGGACGGACGCTATCTGATTGTGGAAGGATAGCGGTCTATTCTTCCATGGCCTTCAGCAAAAAGGGAACCAGACCATCGTGGTCGTTGTCCTGCTCAGTAATAACATCTGCCGCTTCTTTTACGGCATCTCTGGCATTTTTCATGGCAATTCCCAGCCCTGCGGCTTCAAGCATGGAGATATCGTTAATTTCATCTCCGGCAGCAAGAGAGTTTTTCACCGGAAGCTGTAGATAATCACAAAGCCATTTCAGTCCGCTGCCTTTTCCGGAGGAAGCAGGGAACATTTCGATGTAATAGGGGTTGGAGTAGAGTACCGAAAGTCTCTCTCCCAGCTGCTTTTGAATTTGTTTACGAAAGCGTTCCAGCCTTTCGGGATCCTCCAGATTGATGGCCAGGCACTTACAGGGCTCCTTATCCAGATATTCCAGGATATTGTCCGTAATAATATAGGGAGTGTGAACGGCCCGGCGATAGTAGATAAGCTCCGGTCCCTCAGTGGCAGTGAGAATATGAGTGTCGGTATAGGTTTGAATATGGATACCGTATTCTTTGGCAATGGCAAAGGCCGTTGCAGCAGTATCCCGGGTCAGGGAAACACGCAGCAGGAGTCTGCCCGCTTCACAGTCATAGATTTCCCCTCCGTTGCAGCCAATCAGATACATATTGGGAAAATGCAGCTGCAGACTTTCCCGGACATGGGCTATGCTGTCCAAGGCGCGTCCGGAACAAAGTACCAGCTTATGACCGGCCAGGGTCCAATGCTTCAGAGTGTCATAGGTTAAGGGAGAAATCTGTTTTTCTTTGGTAAGAAGAGTAGAATCCAAATCGGTAAAAAATATTTTCGTATTCATTTCTTAGGCAATGCCTCCTTAAGTGTAACCAGAATTTCATCAGGAACAGCCAGTTTTCCATATCCTGTAGCCATTTCCAGTCCGGGCTTGACAGCTCCATGAAAGTCGGAGCCGCCGGAAATCAGCAAATCATATTTTTGGGCTAAGGACCGAATGTGCCGTTCTTCTTCGGCGGAGTAAGTGGAATAAACAGCTTCAATTCCATCCAATCCGTTTTCCTTCAGATGGGATACCAGAGTATCCAGAGCAGAATCCGACATCCGATATAAAACAGGATGAGCCAGCACGGCAAGACCATTTACCTTTTTTATCAGTTCAATAGCCTGGACGGGAGTAATTTTTTCCCGGGGAATGAAGTGCTTGGCATGATCGCCGATATAGCGGTCAAAGGCTTCCCGTGGTGACTTCACATAGCCATGCTCATGCAGATACCGGGCATAATGGCTTCGGGTAATTACTGAGCAGGGATAGGCCTCCAGCAGCTTTTCATAGGTAATATCAATGCCCTCTGTGGCCAGACTTTGACACATTTTTTCGTTACGGAGAATCCGGGAGTCTACAAAGGCTTGAATTTTTTCCTTAAAAACAGGAGAGTCGTATTCAATAAACAGTCCTAAAACGTGGATGTCCCGCCCCTCATATTCCGTGGAAAATTCAATTCCCGCAATCACCTCAAGAGGAATGGGTGGGTGATTTATACTGCCGGAAAGGGAGCTGCCCTTAAGGGAAGCATTATAGCGGGCAGCAGCTTCCATTGCTTCAGCAAGTCCCTCGGTAGTATCGTGATCCGTCAATGCAAAGGCTGAAAGCCCCTTTTGCACGGCCATTTCCACCAGCTGTGAGGGAGAGAAGCTGCCGTCTGACTTATTGGAATGTACATGTAAATCAATCACTTAATTGTCCTCTTCCGTATTGGTGTAAACGGTACGCTTTCTTGCCATTTCATCACTTTCCAGATATTCATCATAGGTAGTGATTTTGTCGATGAGGCTGCCGTTTGGCAGAATTTCCATAATCCGGTTGGCTGTAGTTTGTACGAACTGATGGTCATGGCAGGAGAACAGCTCCACACCGGGGAATTTAATCAATCCGTTATTTAAAGCGGTAATAGATTCCATATCCAGATGGTTGGTAGGCTCATCCAGAATCAGACAGTTGGCACCGCTGATCATCATTTTGGAAAGCAGACAGCGAACCTTTTCACCGCCGGAAAGAACCTTCACCTTTTTTACGCCATCCTCACCGGCAAAGAGCATACGTCCCAAAAAGCCTCGCACATAGGTAACATCCTTAACCGGTGAATAGCCGGTAAGCCAGTCCACAATGGTGTAATCATTGTCAAATTCCGGTGTACTGTCCTTGGGGAAATAAGCCTGTGAGGTAGTAACACCCCATTTATAGGTACCTTCATCCGGCTCCAATTCACCCATCAGAATTTGGAATAAAGTGGTTTTTGCCAATTCGTTGCTGCCTACAAAGGCAATTTTATCGTCATGGCCCACAATAAAGGAAATATTATCCAGAACCTTTTCTCCATTAATGGTTTTGCTGATTCCCTCTACCGTCAGAACCTCATTGCCGATTTCCCGGTCAGGACGAAAATCGATATAAGGATATTTCCTGCTGGAAGGACGGATTTCGTCCAACTGAATTTTTTCCAGAGCACGTTTTCTGGAGGTGGCCTGTTTGGACTTGGAAGCATTAGCGGAGAAGCGGGAAATAAATTCCTGCAGCTCCTTAATCTTTTCCTCTTTTTTCTTATTGGCTTCCTTCATCTGCTTAATCAACAGCTGACTGGACTCGTACCAGAAATCGTAGTTGCCGGCATAAAGCTGAATTTTACCGTAATCAATATCAGCGGTATGGGTACATACCTTATTCAGAAAGTAGCGGTCATGGCTGACTACGATGACCGTATTGTCAAAATTAATCAGAAATTCCTCCAGCCAGGCAATGGCATCCAAATCCAAATGGTTGGTAGGCTCATCCAGAAGAAGAATGTCAGGATTACCAAACAGCGCCTTTGCCAAAAGAACCTTTACCTTTGCATTGCCGTCCAGATCACGAAGCTGATTATAATGCAGCTCGGTTTCGATACCCAGGCCGTTTAACAGGGTAGCGGCATTGGATTCAGCCTCCCAGCCGTCCATTTCCGCAAATTCAGCCTCCAGCTCACTGGCCTTGATTCCGTCCTCGTCGGAAAAATCCTCTTTAGCATAAATGGCCTCCTTTTCCTTCATAATATCATACAGACGTTGATTTCCCATGATAACCACATCCAGAACCGTGTAGTCATCGTATTTAAAATGATCCTGTTCCAGTACGGACAGACGCTGACCGGGAGTAATGGAAATGTCTCCGTTGGTGGTTTCCAGCTGGCCGGAAAGCAGCTTTAAGAAGGTAGATTTACCGGCACCGTTGGCACCGATAAGACCGTAGCAGTTTCCTTCTGTGAATTTGATATTTACCTCTTCAAATAAGGCTTTCTTCCCCACTCTGTACGTTACATTATTTGCACTGATCATAGTATCCTTCCTTTCAACGTGTATAACACTGTATTTACTTATTTATATACCTGGGTCTTCAAACCCTTTTCTATTATACATAAAAGCAGCGGCTTTTCAAGGGGAATAAGCAGTTTAGAACAAAATCGCTTGCCAAACAGAGAGGGAAAAGGTAAAATATCTCTAACAGATTTTACAGAATAAGGAGAGGATTCTTATGGGTTACGGTTCCATTTCTCTGGAAAAAAGAATTAAGGAAAACATTAAGGACTATACTCCGGGACAATTACTGGACATGTCGGTTATCCAGAAGCAGCTGGAGGTTCTTTCAACTCTTACGGGAGCAGAGTTTCTTCTCACAAGACGACATGGTGAGCCTATATGTATTGTGGGCAATTGGCCCAATGAAACGATGGATGTTATGGCCGACCAGGGGATTCGTATTCGGGTAAATGACAGAACCATAGGCCATTTTTATTACCGGGCGGAAAGGGAAAAGGAGCAGATTGACCTTATGGTAGATGCCTTGATTTCCGATTGGCAGGCCTGGGCGGAGAATACCTATCTGTACAAAGAAACGGATCAATATGTAGATGAGCTCTCCATGCAGGTGGAGGAAGAATTGAATCAGAAGACTCAGGGAACCAAGCTGGATGCGCTGACCGGTACCCTTAATCATACATATTTCCACAGCAGGATGAAGGTGATGGATCGTTCCCAGATTGCACCGGTGGCGGCTGTATGCGTTAATATTAATGACTGGCGGTTTGCCAATGATCATTTTGGCGTAGAGGAAAGTGATCGGCTGATTCGGATTGTGGCAGATATTTTGAAGAAATTTGCCAAGCCGGAATATTTGATCGGACGGGTGGATGGAGATGTATTTAATGTGGTTATTCCCATTCCTGAGGAGGATGAGGCACTAAATTACATGGAAAGTATTCAGAAAGCCTGTGAGGAATATGAAGATGCCCGACTGGCCCCCTCGGTAGCGGTAGGAATTGCCATGAGAAATAACGTGGAAGAAACTATGGAGCAGGTTTTTTCTGATGCAGAGTATGAGATGTTTGAGAATAAAATGATGCTTAAGCAGGCTGAGGGTTACCGGGAACGGCTCCAAAAGGGATTATAGTTAGACTGGAACATATGAGTAAGAGAAAAACTGCCGCATTATTGATTATGGGAATCATAGTGCGGCGGTGTTGTTATATTCAATTTTAAAGGACAGGAGGCAAAGCCATGATGGATGAAGGGATGAAGGAAGAATTAAGGCTGGTAGAGGTAAGGCCATCACAGAGGCAGCTGGCTTATCAGCAGATGGAATTTAACGGTTTTATTCACTTTACTGTAAACACCTTTACCGGAAAAGAGTGGGGAACGGGGCAGGAATCCCCTTCTGTTTTTGCTCCGGAGCAGTTGAATGCACACCAGTGGGTAGAAACAGCAAAAAAAGCAGGAATGAGGGGAATTATTCTTACCTGCAAGCATCATGATGGCTTTTGCCTCTGGCCCAGTGCTTACACACAGCACAGCATCAAATATTCCCCCTATAAGGATGGGCAGGGAGATTTGGTAAAGGAGGTCAGCGAAGCCTGCAGAGAGGCCGGTATTAAGTTTGGCATTTACTTATCCCCCTGGGATAGAAATCATCATACCTATGGTTTTGGGAAGGCCTATGATGATTATTTTGTGAATCAGCTGACGGAGCTTTTGACCAATTACGGAGAGATTTTTGCTGTTTGGCTTGATGGAGCCTGTGGAGAAGGAGCAAATGGGAAGGTTCAGGAATATGATTGGGAACGCTACTATCAACAGGTAAGGCGTTTGCAGCCTGAGGCCTGTATCGCCATCAGTGGGCCGGATATACGCTGGTGCGGAAATGAAGCAGGGATAACGAGAGAAAGCGAGTGGAGTGTGGTTCCGGCAAGACTGGCAGAGCCTAAAAGAGTCGCTGAGGACAGTCAAAAGGAGGATAACTCGGAGTTCAGGCAGAAGGGGGTAGATCCCACACAGATGGAGCTGGGAACCAGAGAGAAGCTTAAAGAAGAAAGGGAGCTGGTATTTTATCCGGCAGAAACGGATCTGTCGATTCGACCGGGCTGGTTCTATCATGAAAATGAGGATGATCAGGTACGTTCTTTCGAGAATTTACGGGATATCTATCTGAAAACGGTGGGAGGCAATGCCATAATGCTTTTGAACATCCCGCCGGATAAGCGGGGACTGATTCATGACAACGATGTAAGGGTGCTGGAAAAGCTGGGGGCGTTTATCAGGGAAGCCTTTGCCCATAATCTGGCAGATGTGGGAAAAATCATTACGCAGCCTTCAGCAGACTGTGCGGGAAGAGGAGGTGAAGCTCTGCGAAGTGATGATTATACCTCTTTTTTTGCCAATGCAGAAGGAGAAAAAAGGCTTCAGGTAGAACTAAACTGGAAAGAGCCGCAGCGGCTGACCTATCTGGTGCTGAAGGAAAACATACATTTCAGTCAGCGTATAGAGAAATTTCGGGTTTTAAGTGAAAATGCAGACGGAGAGTGGGAAAATGTCAGCAGCGGTACGGTTGTGGGCTATAAGAGGATTGTAGAGCTGAATGGATTGACCACCAAAAGGCTGCGGGTGGTCATTGATGATGCGCGGGTGGCTCCGGTTCTGTCCTTTGTCGGGGTATATTAATTCGGTTTCTGCATACGGGGAAGCGGTGAATGAAGAGTAAACAGATTTTAACGGATATGCACTCAAAGATTTTTCTGTCCATTTATAAGACGATTCTTCTGATTATCCCTTTGCCGATCCTGATTCTAATTGTCCTGGGGATGATTTCCCTGCATTTGATTCAGGCAACTGCAGAAGAATATAAAAGGGATATGGTCATCCGAATATCGGAGGAAATGGACAGGACATACAGTAATGTATACCAGATGATGCTGAAGGTAAAGAACAATACGGAAATCAACAGCTATCTGAAGCAGAAGAATCGAAATTATTATATGGAATACGAATTGTTCAGGGAAATATCGAATTTGGCTGCGGGTTATCCCCAAATCCATGAGCTGTATATTTTTTTCCCGCAGTATGGGTACATTCTTTCCACTGCCTTTGGGATGGACAGCCTCACCTACCATAGCCGCTATTATACGAATACTTATGCGGAGTGGGTAAAATCAATGAAATCGGCTGTCAATGCTATTAGCTTCTTTACCGAAGCCCGTCAGGAAAATCCGAATATTCTGATGAGCGGTATTGGGGTGGATAAAGGACAAAGAGCACAGGTTGTAATACGCCTGGAGGAGTCCTATATGAATGGTGTGTTGGAGAATCTCAGGTTCCATGAGGGGCATGAGGCTTTCCTGCTGATTGGTGATACCCTGATTGCTTCTACGCTTCCGATTGAAGAACGGGAAAGACTGGCAGAGGAAATATGCAGGGCAAAAGGAGAAGATAATCAGAGTATAGAGTGGGAAGGAGAAAAATATACTCTGATATGGGGGCCGGAAACCTCAAAGGGCCTGACAGTTGTTCGGGCAATAGGCAGGAGCAGTCAGCATTCGGCAGTTGCTCTGGTGGAATTTTTCAGTATTGCTCTGGTTCTCCTTTGTATAATTACGATGTTTGGCATAGCTCTTATGGTGGCAAAATGGAATTATAAGCCTATCAAAAAAATGTTCGGGATTTTAAAAGGAGACAGTCCTCAGGATATGGAAATCAGCTATGAATCCATAGAGGGGATATTAAAGAACCGCCATGAACAGCATAGAAGAATGGAACAGCAGCTCAGGGAATATGAGGATGATTCCAAGGGGCTGTATCTGAAAAATCTGTTTTTGGGGGACCATTCCTTTGAACCGCCTCTGGAACAGATTGCATCCTGGGGACTGGGAGAAGCATACTATATGGCTCTTTTGTACGTTATTGAAGCAGAGGATAAGGCCTCTAAAGAAAAAGAGCTGTTGTATCAGGAGCTGCTTGAGGAGTACATAGAAATGTTTTTTTTCGGGAAATGCTTTTATGTAGTAGGAAAGGGAAGCAGCTACTATTATCTTTTTAACGGCAATGGAAGCAGTGAAGAGGATGTCCGATACAGGGTATGCCGACAGAATGAAAAGATGACAGAAGCCATCGCCAAAAATGAGGGCGTTTATTTTGAATCCTATGTCAGCAGCTGTTACGATAGTCCAAAGAAGATTTGTCAGGGCTATGAAGAAGTGGAAAGGACCTTGAGTGCGGCTGAACTGTCGGCTGCAGGTGCCGGAGCGCAGGAGACGATATGTACGATTGAGCGGATTAAAGAGGTGATTGATGAAGAAATTGCCGATGTTAATTTGTCAGTGGCCAGCCTGGCAGTCATTCTTAAGGTCTCCCATTCCTATCTATCCAGATTTTTTAAACAAAAGACCGGGAAAGGGGTTCTGGAATATATTCATATTCGCAGAGTGGAAAAAGCAAAACAGATTTTGAGAGAGGATGGAGAAATTAAAATAAAAAAGGTGGCCGAGCAGGTGGGATGCTGTAATATTACCACGTTTATACGGATGTTTAAAAAGGTGGAAGGAATTGCACCCAGTGAGTATAGAGAACGATTAAAAAATGACGATGGCTATAAGGCTGAGCAGTGATATTCAAAAAAAGAACAGGTTCAAAAAATGAGTATTTGCATATGGATTTATCCGGTTGAAGCATCGGTTTCCCTAAAAGGGAGCCGATGCTTTTTTGCACAAAAAAACAACATCTTAACAACCAGAGAAAGCAAAAAATGTTGGCTGATATGCACAAATTAAAAATCTAAATAATAAAAATTTGAACAAAAATGACTATAAAATGAAAAAATGAATATTTACATATATGTGCAAAACAAATAATCTTTAGATGTGCAATAATTGTTGCGGAAAATCAATAAATATTTTGAAAAGGAGGTTACAAGAAATGTGGAAAATGAAAAAAATAACCGGTCTTATACTTGCAGCAGCCATGTCAATCGGACTTCTGGCAGGCTGCGGTTCCTCGGGAGGAGATGGGCAGAGTACAATGAAGCCCAATGAATCCGTACAGGAGAATGGAGGTATAGCTTCTGATGGGGGGATAACGAAATATCCCAGGAATGAGAAGGGTTATCCCGATCTTCAGGGAGAAACGATTACCATCTGGCATGCAATGATTACCACCAATACACAGGCAACCGGTGATTTGGGAGAGTATCAGGTAATTAAAGATTTGGAAGAGAAATTTAACTGTAATCTGGAATTTATTCATCCGCCGGTAGGGCAGGAGCGTGATAATTTTACAATCATGATGGCAGACACACAATTACCGGATATGATTTTTTGCAGCGGAATCGACCAATATTATCCCGGTGGTGTGAATGCTGCCTATGAAGACGGAATACTTTATGATTATACGCAGCTTATTAATGAAGAAAATACACCTAATTTCTGGAATCTCATTCAAAATGATGATTTTATGAAGAAGGCAGTAACGGATGACCAGAATCGCATCATTCGTCTGGGAGCAAAAATCTGCGGAAGCGAAGAAGCCGACCTGAGTTATATAGGTCCTTTGGTGCGTAAGGATTATTTAGATGCCGCAGAGAAGGATGTCCCTCAGACCATCGATGACTGGACGGCTCTGCTGAAGGCGATGAAGGAAAACGGGATTGAGTATCCATTGGCAATTCCTTCTTCCAATAATGCCGGCAATCTTTTTAGCACTAATGTTTTTTCTTCGGCCTATGGAATTGCAGCCGGTGACTATTATTTGAAGGATGACGGAAGCGTGGCCTATGGTCCTTATGAGGAAGCCTATAAAGACTATCTGACCCTTTTGAATCAGTGGTATAAGGCGGGCTATATCAATCCTGATTTTCCGACACAGAATGAAGATACCATTATGTCGCTGGCATCGGATGATAAGGTTGGTTCTACAGTAATGCATTTATATACCTATGGTGTTACTTATTATGTAACGGTGGAAGGGGATAATCCGGATAAGATTCTTGTTCCGGCGCCTATTCCGGTATTAAAGGAAGGAGATGAGCTGGCGCCTATTCGAAAAAGCTATCGCTCCCTGGGAGATTATAAGTATATTACAGCGGATGCCAAGAACCCGGAGGCATGTGTTGCCCTGTTAGATGCACTGTATCTGGAGGATATTGACAGAATGTTAGCTAACGGAGTGGAGGGAGTTGCCTATGACATGGTGGATGGTATGCCGGTAGTGAAAACAATTCCTACCGATGCAACCAAAGAGGAGCTTCTGTCTCTTACGCCTCATCAGTGGCATACCAGAGAAGATACCGATTTGGATTACATTTTAACGAAGAAATATAATAAGGGAAGCCAGGACGAGGCTCTGCTTATGTGGAAGGAACAGGGAACACAAAATTCTATTTCAAACTTTGTACAGTTTACTACGGAGGAATCCGGTGTTATGCAGAGCTATGAAACGGATATAGAAACCTATGTAGAAGAGATGTTTCTTAAGTTTGTCATGGGACAGGAGCCGCTGGAGAATTTTGAAACCTACAGGGGAAATTTGAAAAGCATGCATATTGAGGATATGATAGCAGTATATCAGGCGGCTGTTGATCGTGTAGAAGCCAGATGATCTGAAGAAAGGAGCTGGCATGATGAAAGAAAAAAGCAGGGTATATTGGCAGAGAATAAAACGGGATTTTAAAAAAAATAAAATTCTGTATCTGATGCTTATTCCGGTTATTGTTTATCTTCTTATCTTCTGCTATGCGCCAATGTATGGAGTAGTAATCGCCTTTAAGGATTTTAAGCCAAGACGAGGGATTTTGGAAAGCGATTGGGTAGGGCTGAAGTATTTTCGGGAATTTGTGGGAAGTGTCTTTTTTGGGCGTACATTGAGAAATACTTTTGTGCTGAGCGGGCTGAACCTGTTGTTCGGGTTCAGCGCTCCAATCCTTTTTGCTATTCTGCTTAATGAGGTGCGAAATCTCAGATATAAGAAGGTGATTCAAACCGTTACCTATCTTCCGCATTTTATTACTACGGTCATTATCGCCAGCCTGATTCTGGTATTTACCGATGGAGATGGGTTTATCACACAGCTGGTCAATCAGCTGACCGGGCATACGGGAAGTCTTATCGGGGATAAAAATTTTTTCCGGCCAATCTATGTTCTGTCGGAAATCTGGCAGTGCTTTGGCTGGGGATCCATCGTGTATCTGGCGGCTATTGCCGGAATAAATCAGGAGCTTTACGAGGCGGCCAGAATCGATGGAGCAAATAAGCTGAAGCAGATTCTTCATGTGACTATACCGGGAATGCTGCCGATTATTGTGGTTATGTTTATCATGGCCGTGGGAAATTTAATGAATGTAGGTTGGGAAAAGGCTTTTCTTTTACAAAGTCCCATTACCTATGAAACCTCAGATATCATTTCCACTTTTGTCTACAGAAAAGGATTTGAGGATATGAATTACAGCTATTCTACGGCGGTGAATCTGTTTAATTCCACCGTCAACCTGATTTTGCTGACCCTGGCCAATAGGCTGAGTCGTAAAATTAATGGAAGAGGCCTGTGGTAAAAAAGTGAAAAGGAGCTGAAGAATGAGAAGAAGCAGAAAAGAGAAGGAGAGCGGAAACAGAATCATCATCGGAAAAGGAGAGAGGATATTCCTTAACTGTAATAATATCTTTATGCTTTTATTGATGTGCATTACAATCTATCCACTTTTGTATGTTCTGTTTGCCTCCTTAAGTGATCCGGTGGAGTTGGGGAAGGCTACAGGACTCTTGCTAAAGCCTGCAGGCTTTTCTCTGCGAGGCTATAAAGCCGTTTTTGAATCGGAAAATATCTGGTTGGGATTTCGCAATACGATTTTCTATGTCGTTGTGGGAACGACCCTGAGTATGGCGGTTACCATATTGGGAGCGTATCCTCTTTCCCGCAATAATTTACTGTGGAAGAAGCCACTGATGCTGTTTATCATTTTTACCATGTTCTTCAGCGGCGGTATGGTACCTACATTTTTGGTGGTGCAGAAGCTGGGTCTGACAAATACTCCCTGGGCAATGATTGTGCCGGGAATGCTTAGCGTGTATAATTTAATTGTATTAAAAACTTCCTTTGAATCCATTCCGGAAAGTCTGTATGAGTCTGCGGCTCTGGATGGGGCAGGACATTTAACCATGCTGCTGAAAATCACCATACCGCTGTCTAAGGCAGCCATAGCTACCATAGTGTTGTTTTATGCAGTGGGTAAGTGGGGAGAATGGTATAATGCTCTGGTTTATTTACAGAAGCGCAGGGATCTGTACCCCCTGCAGATGTTTTTGCGTGAGCTGTTGGTGAGACAGGAGGATATGGATTCTTTGCTTTCCACCAGCGTAGGAGTAGATGCAGATGCTTATCTGTTAAAAGAAGTAATTAAATATGCGACCATAATGGTGACGACACTTCCTATTTTGGTTGTGTATCCCTTTTTACAGAAATACTTCGTAAAGGGAGTACTGATTGGCTCGGTAAAGGAATAGTGGTATAAAATAAAATATAGCTGTTGTGGAGGGAAAATGAAAGACAAGATTAATTTGGGAGTAATCGGGCTGGGAGCCCGGGGTGAGGGACTCTTGAGGCTGGTATATATGCAGCATCCGGGAGTGGAGTTTACTGCAGTCTGTGACCGCTATCAGGACAGATGCGAGGCTGCAGCTAGGCTTTTGACGGATAAGGGAAGGCCTGCTCCCCTGCAGACAACTGAATATAAAGAGCTGCTTAAGATGAAGGAGCTGGATGCGGTTATCATCTGCACATCCTGGAATCAGCATGTGGAACTGT
>JBJELS010000072.1:0-3220 GCA_051879275.1 Lachnospiraceae bacterium | reverse complement strand
TCCTTAATCTGCCGTAAAAAATACAGCATTTCCTGGGTTCGTCCCACTGCGAAAGAAGGAATAACCACATTTCCCCCCTTATCGAAGGTTTCCTGAATAATACGGGTTAATTCCCCCACATAGTCCGGACGTTCTTTAGAATGAATCCGGTCACCATAGGTAGATTCCATAACCACATAATCTGCCTCATCCGTAAAAGCCGGATCCTTAATCAGGGGCTGATTGATATTTCCAATATCTCCGGAAAATACCAGCTTCCTGGTTACATTCCCTTCCGTCGCCCACACTTCAATGCTGGAAGAGCCAAGTAAATGGCCAATATCCGTAAATCTGATCTGTATGCCCTCATCTACCTGGATAATACTGTTATAATGGCAGGGTACGATTCTTTTAATTACTCCGTCTGCATCCTCCATCGTATATAATGGATCGGAAGCAGCCATTCCCCCTCTCTTTGCCTTACGACTTTTCCACTCTGCCTCCTGCATTTGGATATGTGCACAGTCTCTTAACATAATACTGCATAAATCCGCAGTAGCATCAGTCATAAAAATCTGTCCCCTGAAGCCTCTGGAGTACAGATAGGGAAGCATACCCGAATGATCTACATGGGCATGAGTCAAAAACACATAATCAATCAGGGCATCCTCAACAGGGAGAGCTGCATTTTCAAAATAATTCACTCCCTGCTCCATACCATAATCTACAAGGATATGTTTCTTTCCCACTCGTAAGTAGTGGCAGCTGCCGGTCACTTCGTGAGCCGCTCCGATAAACATTAGTTCCATGCAAACACCTCCCGGGCAAATATAAATCTGCTTTTTTTCTATTATACCTTATTTGACAGATTTTGGGGATATTTTTCTGAAAATTTATAAATTTTAATCATAATGATTCGATTACGGATTCTATTTTAACGCATTGGCCAGGGTATAAAACTGATAATACATTCCTTCCTGCTTCAGTAAAGTATCATGGTCTCCTTCCTCTACAATGCCTTCTTCTGTCAACACCAGAATCCTGTCTGCATTCTTAATACTACTTAAACGATGGGCAATGGTCAGAGTTGTTCTGCCCTTGGATAACTCCGAAAGGGATCTTGCCACAGCAAATTCACTTTCGTTATCCAGGGCGGAGGTTGCCTCGTCCAAAATGATAATAGGCGGATTCTTCAGAAATACTCTGGCAATACTGATTCTCTGCTTCTGACCGCCGGACAGCTTAACCCCACGTTCACCCACATAAGTATCGTAGCCTTCTTTCAACTTTTCAATAAATTCATGGGCTCCGGCCCGTTTGGCAGCCTCTATTACCTCTTCCTTCGTGGCATTCTTTTTTCCGTAAGCAATATTTTCATAAACGGTTCCGGAAAAAAGGTACACATCCTGCTGCACCATTCCGATATTTTCCCGAAGACTTTTCAGGGTAATGGATTTCAGATTTCTTCCATCCAGAAAAATATTCCCGCTGGTTACATCATAAAATCGGGGAATCAGGTTGCAAAGTGTAGTCTTTCCTCCTCCGGAAGGCCCAACAATAGCCACCTTTTCTCCCGGATGAATGGTCAGATTCAGATTATGGAATACCTGATTATGGTCATCCGGATACTCAAATTCCACATCCCGAAATATGATTTCTCCCTTAGGCTGCTCTATAGGCATGGCTCCGGGCTCGTCAAAAATTTCAATGTCTGCATCCATAATCTGGAAAAACCGCTCAATTCCCGTCATCCCTCTCTGAAACTGTTCCGCAAACTCAATAATCTTTCGGATTGTGGCAATTAAAGTAGTTACATACAGCAAATAGGCTACCAAATCGCCGGGAGTGATGCTTCCCCTGATCATAAAGATTCCTCCCGCCACCAGTACAGCCAGATACATCATCCCATCAAACATTTTTACGGCAGTGTAGAAATCTGCCATATAGAGATAGGATTTCTCTTTTATTTTCAGAAAATTTCTGTTGTCCTCCTCAAATTTTTCTTTTTCCACATCCTCATTGGCGAAGGCCTTAACCACCTTCTGTCCTAAAAGAGAATCTTCAATTCGTGCATTCAATTCCCCTATCTGCCCTCTCTGTTGACGAAAGCCTTCCTTCATTCTGAAATTCAGCTTCATACAGACGGTGAGCATAAGGGGAATAATCAGGAATACAATCAGTGTCAGAGGCAGGTTAATAAAGGCCAGAATAATGAAGGCAGCCAGTGCCTTGATTCCTGCAATAAAAAACTCCTCGGGACAATGATGGGAAAATTCCGTAACGTCAAAAAGATCATTGGTAATCCTTCCCATAATCTGACCCACCTTCGTATTATTATAGTAGGTATCCGAAAGTCTCTGCAGATGACTGTAGGCATCCCGTCTCATATCCGTTTCAATTTTTGCTCCCATTACATGACCCATGTTCTGCATATAATGTCCGGCAACACAGTCGATGACCCTGAGCAGCAGATATAACAGACCCAATTTAAAAATGATTCCAACAGACAAAGCGGCCAGATTCTGTATTCCTTCATTGGTAATGTAGCGCATAATCAAAGGAAGCACCAGCTCACACAAGGTAGTCAACGCGGCACAAAACAAATCCATGAACAACGTTTTTTTATAAGGTTTAAAATAGGGGAAAAAGCGCTTCATCAACGCTCCTGCCGAATAAGCATCTTCATTTCTTTTCATCATAGCCTCACTTACTAACTTACTTTATTTCTCCAATCGGAGTAAATAACTCCATATAGGATTCTCTCTATCTTACTCAGTTTAAGTATTTTTTTCAAGTCCACAATAAAAAAACTTATATTTTCACATATTTTTCATATTCTATTTTGTTAACTTATGTTATACTTATGTCAATTATGAGTTCTGATGGCGGAGCACGATACTCTCTTATCCTCTGCCTCAGGAAACATACACATCAAGTTTCATAGAAAGTAGGAGAAATAGGAAATGAGTGAAAACACAACCAGTAAAAGTCAGGCTAAGCGCCAGGCGCGTAAAGAGGAAATCAGGAAGAACAAGCGAGAAGAAAAGCGGGTTCAGTTTACTATGGCCATTATAGGAATTGCACTGGTCACCCTTTTTATCGTCCTTTTGGGTACCTTTATCTATCGTCAGCTGACACAGACCGTTGCCAGTAGTGATTACAGCGCCTCTTTAAATGAAGACGGAACTATTAAGAATATTGAGCCTCTGGATTACATAGATGCTTATGATTATCAGAATAT
>JBJELS010000071.1:0-3228 GCA_051879275.1 Lachnospiraceae bacterium | reverse complement strand
GTACGATAACCTGGTGGTAAGCATAAAATCCTCAGATGTACTGATGTGTGTAAGAGCCCATGAGCTGCTTGCCGCAAGGACAAACTATCCCTTACATGTGGGAATTACCGAGTCCGGAACCGTAATGAGCGGAAATATCAAATCTGCCGTAGGACTGGGAATTATTCTGTATCAGGGAATCGGAGATACCATTCGGGTATCTCTGACCGGTGATCCGGTGGAGGAAATCAAGTCAGCAAAGCTGATTCTGCGTACTCTGGGACTTAGGAAGGGCGGCATTGAGGTGGTCAGCTGTCCCACCTGCGGAAGAACGAAGATCGATTTGATCAAGCTGGCGAATCAGGTAGAGGATATGGTTGCAGACATTCCTCTGGATATTAAGGTGGCTGTAATGGGCTGTGCCGTAAACGGACCGGGTGAAGCGAAGGAAGCAGATATTGGAATTGCCGGAGGCACAAAAGAAGGACTTTTGATTAAAAAAGGTGAAATGATAAAGAAGGTTCCTGAAGGAGAGCTTTTGGAGGCTCTTAGAAGGGAGCTGCTGCATTGGAATGAGGCAGAATGAGTAAGACATTTTTCGAGGTTTTTCCCACCCTGAAACTGAATAAGCGATTGGAGACCATGCTGGAGAGCACCCTGGTGGAGCGAATCACGGGAAATCCCAGGAGGGATTTTCTGAGGGTTTATCTGTATAGTGATCATTTACTGGAAAAGGAAATTGTTCTGGAAGCAGAAAAGGAGATTATGCAGCAGCTTTTCCCCCGTAATCGGGTTACGGTTAAAATCCAGGAGAAATTTTCCCTATCCTCCCAGTACACCTTACAGAATCTGATAAAAAGCTATCGAAAAAGCATTCTTCTGGAGCTTGAGCAGTATGATCATGTTCTTTCCTCTATGATTAAGCATGGAGAGTTTAACTTTGGGGAGGAAAACCGGGTATGCCTCATGCTTCCGGATACCGTTTTGTACCGGGATAAGGCAGATGAGCTTTTGCGTATTCTGGAAAAAATACTTACACAGCGGTGTGGTATGGATATTCTACTTTCTTTGGAATTTATGCAAAGAGAGAATGAGGATTATGGGAGAGAGGACAGAGAACGAATAAGGCAGCAGGTGGCTGCAATCTCCCGAAGAGTGGATAGTGCTTCCATCACAGAGAAGAAAGAAAAGGAATCCTGTGGGGAAGAAGCCGGTGCACCGCCGGAGGAAAAGAAGGAAGTAAGGCGTGCCTTAAAGCGTTGTGAAAATCCGGACATCATCTATGGGAAGGATTTTGAAGATGAGGCAATTTCCATAGCGGATATTATCGGAGAAATGGGCGAGGTAACGATCCGGGGACAGATTATTGCTTTGGATACCAGAGAAATCCGCAATGAGAAAACCATTGTGATTTTTGATGTAACGGATTTTACCGATACCATGACCATTAAGCTGTTTTGCCGAAATGACCAGCTGGATGAGTTGCTGGGGGAATTGAAAAAAGGAGTATTTATCAAATTAAAGGGGCTGTCCACCTTGGATAAATTCGATGGAGAGCTGACCATTGGTTCCCTTGTAGGAGTGAAAAAAATCAAGAGCTTTCTTACCGGAAGAATGGACAGTGCTGTCCGCAAGCGGGTAGAGCTGCACTGCCATACCAAAATGAGCGATATGGACGGGGTCTCTGATGCCAAGGCCATTATTAAACGAGCATATCAGTGGGGGCATCCGGCAATTGCCATTACGGATCATGGCGTGGTACAGTCCTTTCCGGAGGCCAACCATGTCTGGGAGGATTTGTGGAAGGAAGAAAAAGGAAGGCGAAAGGAAGCGGGAGAAGAAAATCCCAAGCCGGATGATTTCTTTAAAATTATTTATGGCGTAGAGGCCTATCTGGTGGATGATTTAAAAGGAATCGTTACAGCCGATCAGGGGCAGACCCTGGACCATGACTTTGTCATTTTTGATATTGAGACCACAGGATTTTCTCCGGTGAAAAACCGGATTATTGAAATCGGTGCAGTAAGGGTGCAGGGTGGAGAAATCAGTGGACATTTTTCTGCCTTTGTCAATCCCGGAGTTCCCATTCCCTATGAGATTGTCAAGCTGACCGGAATCGATGATACTCAGGTAGTGAATGCATCGCCAATTGAGGAGGTGCTGCCGGAATTTCTGGCCTTTTGCGGGGATGCGGTACTGGTTGCCCACAATGCCTCCTTTGATATGAGCTTTATTCTGGAAAACTGTGCCAGACAGGGCAGAGGTACCAATTATACGTATATGGATACGCTTGCTTTGGCCAGGGTTTTACTTCCCGGTCAGGCAAAGCATACTCTGGATGCGGTCTGCAAAACCCTGAAAATTTCCTTGGAAAATCATCATCGGGCAGTGGATGATGCCCAGGCTACGGCAGAAATTTTCCGGGAATTTAGGAAACAATTAAAGGAGCAGGGAATGACCACCCTGTCCCAGGTCAATACATTGGGAGAAAACTCTCCCCAGGCGGTAAGCAGACTGCCGTATTACCATGCCATTTTGCTGGCAGCCAATGAGAAAGGAAGAGTAAATTTATATACTCTGGTTTCACAGTCCCATTTGCATTATTTTAATAAAAAGCCCAGAATCCCCAAAAGTCTTCTGCTGAAATACAGAGAGGGGCTGATTTTGGGAACGGCCTGTGAAGCAGGAGAGCTGTACAGAGGCCTTCTGGATGATAAACCTGACGGAGAAATCGCCAGGATAGTAAATTTTTACGATTATCTGGAAATACAGCCATTGGGAAACAACGAATATATGATTGAGTCTGACCGGGTCAGAAACATAAATTCCTTTGAGGATATTATGGCTTTAAATAAGAGGATTGTTCAGCTGGGAGAACAGTTTAATAAACCGGTAGTGGCCACCTGTGACGTTCATTTTCTGGATCCGGAGGATGAGGTCTACCGCAGAATCATTATGGCAGGTAAGGGCTATAAGGATGCAGATAACCAGGCGCCTCTGTATTTCAGGACAACAGAGGAAATGCTGAAGGAATTTTCCTATTTGGGAAGTGAGAAGGCAAAAGAGGTGGTGATTACCAATACCAATCTGATTGCAGATAAAATCGAAAGACTTTCTCCTGTACGCCCGGATAAATGTCCTCCGGTAATTGAAAATTCCGATCAGATACTGACGGATATATGCTATAATAAGGCACATGAAATGTATGGTGATCCCCTGCCCCAGATTGTGGAAGACCGGTTGAAGAAG
>JBJELS010000070.1:0-3231 GCA_051879275.1 Lachnospiraceae bacterium | reverse complement strand
CGGAATGCCTGGAGGTTAAACCCATTGATGCAGAAGAGAGCGAAGAAAAAGCTGTAGACAGTGAGGGCAATGCTGTAGATGCTGAGGTAGTCAAGGATGAGGAAAACCCGGAAGCCGCCGCGGAAGAAACCGAGGAAAAGGTAATTTACTATGTTACCGATGAACAGCAGCAGAGCCAGTATATCAATATGTTCAAAGCGGCAAAAATGGATGCGGTTATCCTTACCCACAATATTGACCAGCCCTTTATCTCCCAGCTGGAAAGTAAGAATGAGCATATTAAGTTCATGCGTATTGATGCAGATGTTACCGATACCATGAAGGCAAAGACCAGTAAAAAGGTTCAGGAGGAGTTGGCAGCACAGGCAGAAAGTCTGGGTAAGCTGTTTAAAAAAGCATTAAAGAACGATGCTCTTCAGATTAAAATGGAAAAACTGAAGAATAAAAAGATTGCATCTGTGATTACTCTTTCCGAGGAAAGCCGACGTATGCAGGACATGATGAAGATGTATGCCATGCCGGGTATGGATATGTCCATGTTTGGAGGTAAGGAAGGAGAGACACTGATTTTGAATGCAAATCATCCGCTGGTACAATATGTGACTGAACATCAGGAGGAAGAAAACAGCAAAATGATTTGTGAACAGCTCTATGATCTGGCCAGAATCCAGCATGCACCGCTGGAGGCAGATGCCATGAGTAAATTTGTACAGCGAAGCAATGAAATTATGCTTCTTCTGACGAAATAGAGAATAAAGCATTAGTAAGCAGCCGGGGCTCTCGGATCATACGGATTTTTTAGCCCTGACAGTCCGGAAGGAGACAGTTCAGTGAAATTCAGACTTCTTAAAGTCTTGAATTTATACTGAATTGTCTCCTTTTTTTCAACTGCTCTTGTACATCTCGGAAAAATCCCCTACTAGAGAAGCAAAAGGCTGTGTTTAGTCGGGATATTCCGTGCAACCCTACCCTACTCATCAAGAGAAAAGCTGAATTAGTGGGGTAGAATCATGGAAAATTCCCCTACTAGAGAAGCAAAAGGCTGTGTTTAGTCGGGATATTATGGGCAACCTGGCCCCACTAATCAGAGAAAAAGCTGAATTAGTGGGGTAGAATCATGGAAAATCCCCCTACTAGAGAAGCAAAAGGCTGTGTTTAGTCGGGATATTCCGGACAACCCTGCCCCACTAATCAGGGAAGTTTGTGATAGCTTGGAATATGAATAAATATCAACCTTTCCTTTAACGTGAAATTATGAAATACGAGAGGTTAATAGGCTCCCGGCTCTGCAATTCGGGTGACACCAACATAAATGTCGGAGATATCATACCAGGTGGGAAAATCCACCACACCGCTTTGGGGAAGATTAAAGATTTTCTGGAAAGCTTTTACTGCCTCAGCTGTGGCAGGACCATATACGCCATCCACAGCAATCGTGGGAATGGCAGGATAGTTGCGAGCAATACGGTTAAGATGCTCCTGAAGCTGCTCCACCTTTGGACCGGAGGAACCGATGGTAAGAGGCGAGCCGGGCCAAGAGGCGGGAACCCCACTGATGGTTTCCGCTTCATTAATGTACATATCACTACCATAATAATAATGAATAATATCAATGGCACTATAGCCCGCATCTCCCAGGGATTTTGAACCCCACTGGCTTAAGCCGTTGCAGGAGACACGATTGCCGTCACAATAACCGGTGAGAATGGGCTGGCGGATGCCGGGACGGGACAGGAAATTATTAAAGATACTGTCTACCAGATAGTCAATATTTTCATAAATATTTCGATTGGGCATCCACTTCTGATCATAGGCAGTGCTGGAGGTGATAGTAAAATCATAGCCCCGACCTCTGTAGTATTCCGTATATACCCGGTTCATGGTAAAGGACATAATCACCAGGATATTGGCGTAAAGGGTACTTTCCGGCCAGGTGGCATAGATTTCCGAGCTGGCAACATTTTTAATATAATCCTTGTATTTTACATAATAGTTGGCAGCGGTGGGGTCAGAGGGAACACCGTCATGTACAACAATGTATTCCGGTATGACGATACGGCTTAAAATAATTTCTCCGCTTTCAGCCATAGGTTTTACTTCAGGCTCCGGTATTTTAGGTGGGTAATCTCCGTAAAGAGTGTGTGCAGGAATAACGGTGGCCGAAGGAGCCTGACCGATGGTAATGGGACGAAGCCGGATAGACTGCAGAGAGTTGATGCCGGCCAGAATCTGCATGGCTGAAACCAGTTTGCTCTCATAACCGGGGGCCTGAACCAGGCAATTATATTCGGAGTAGGGCTGCTGCAGCTGTTCCGGTTCCAGGCTGTATTCCGGATTGGGGGCAGGAAGGGGAAAAACAGGAGTCTGCCCGGAGGAGTCTGTGGTGAGCTGATCCACAATAACCTCTGGATTTCCGGTATCGGCTATGGTAATAGTTGCATTTTCGATGGGGCGGGAATAGTCTTCTACTGTAACGTTAACCTGTAAATTTCCTTCATAAGAAGCTGGCATATTTTTTCCTCCAGTGGATTTACTTTCAGGATATGCACGCGATGAAAAAGATTTCCCCTTATAGGCGGCGTAAGTTGCCAAAGAAGTAGATTTAATGCTATAATAACGAAAACTGTGCCTTGAGAAGGGTTGAGACAATGATGGAGAAAAATGATGTACAGGATCTGCAGCTTTCCTGCGAAGAAATTGAAGAGGAAGTAAAACAGGAGACAGCAAAGGGCAGCTTTACCATAGAAAGTAAAAGCGGTAAAACCATCAATGGTTTCGTCTGCTGCCAGGATATTCAACTGGAGATAAATCCTGTCAGATTTCAGGGAGATAAGATAGAAGTTCAGTTTACCTTTGATGGAAGCCGGATTCATCCGGGGGAAAAAGTGACAGGTACGTTTTCTGTCATCACCAACTGTGGAGAAAAAGAGATTTCCTATTCCTTTTTTAAGGAAAAAATCAGATTGGAATCTTCTCTGGGAGAAATTCGCAATCTGTTTCATTTTGCCAATCTTGCCAGAACCAACTGGGAAGAAGCAGTCAAGCTGTTTTTTAAACCGGAATTTTCCGGGATTCTGGCCGCTGCCCATGGAGAAGAAAGAGAGCTGTATCGGGGACTGAAGGGAACAGGGAAAGAGCAGTGTGTAGAGGAGTTCCTTCTGGCAATCCGTAAAAAAACACCGGTTAATTATCGGGCAGAGCAGCCACGTCTTCTCTTTCAGAATGTCCAGG
>JBJELS010000069.1:0-3249 GCA_051879275.1 Lachnospiraceae bacterium | reverse complement strand
CCGTAAGAGTTACGGTATTATACTGCTTTACCTGCTCGCAGAAGTACAGCATGGAGGATTCCACGTCGGCCATACAGGGAAGGTCTCTGGCCTCTACCGCTTTATATAAATAGTCTAACTGCTGCTCATTACTGCACTCCAAAAACAGGTGGTTGGTATGGGAGAAATCCACCATCTGCTCCACATAGGGGCGGTCTTCACTGGGCTGGAAGGAATTGGCCTGAAAATATTGATGATTGTCTGTAAAGTCAAAGGAGAAGGTATTTAAGATTTTGCCTTCCTGCTTAAGTTTATCGGCACAGATAGCCGTTACCAGACTGCTGTCCACACCGCCGGAAAGGAAGGTGCTTATGGGAATATCGGAGAGCATCTGCTTCGTAACAGCATCCTCCAAAAGCCAGGCAGTTTTCTCTACCGTTTCCGAAAAAGAATCCTCATGAGGCCGGCTTTCCAGCTTCCAATAGGCTTCCTCATGAAAGGCTTCTTTACCACAGATTATACAGTGTCCGGGAAGAACCTCGTAAACATCTTTAAAGACACCCTTCCCATAGGACTTTGCCGGCCCCAGGGCGAAAATTTCACACAGGCCATCGCGGTCAATAAGCGGTTCGATATCAGGATAGGCTAAAAGACCTTTTATTTCCGAAGAGAAGATGAGAGTATTGTTTCTTCGAGTATAAAACAGGGGCTTTACCCCCAGTCGGTCACGAAAAAGATGGATTTTTCCACTGACAGAATCCCACAAAGCAATGGCAAAAATCCCGTTCAGCCTCTTGATATAGTCTCTGCCATGCAGCATGAAGCCGGCCAGAATTACCTCTGTGTCACTGGTGGTGCAAAAAGAGGCTCCTTCCTTTAAAAGTTCCTCCTTCAGCTCTTTCATATTGTAGATTTCGCCATTAAAGATGATGGCACATTCACGCCCCTTCTCTTTTCTGACCATAGGCTGTTTACCGGTATGCAGGTCGATGATTTTCAGTCGTACATGGGCAAGACCGCAGAGAGGACTTAAGTAAGTTCCTTCATCATCCGGACCTCTGTGCTTTTGTACCTTATTCATTTCCTCCAGAATGTGCTGCCATTTTTCCTGCTGTAGTGTGTAATCTGTATTGGGGTTATAAAAACCGGCAATTCCACACATGTTTGCCTCCTTTCATGAATCTTCTATTCTTTACTGAGAACAGGCTGCAGCTGTCGGCCTTCCAAAGCGGCCTCCAAAGACGGAATAAGGAGGTGAGTAGAAGAAATCATGGAATTGGGCTTTCCCTCCGGATCATCCTGACCAAAGGGGATGAAATAAATGTTTTTGGCATTCATCAAAAGACCGATATTCTTCATATTCATCCCAAGGGCATCATTGGTAGAAAGAGAAATCAGTAAAGGCCGGTTATTACGAAGATGGGCTTTGGCTGCCATTAATACAGGACTGTCGGTAATCCCATTGGCAAGCTTCGCCAGAGTGTTGCCGGTGCAGGGCAGAATCACCAGAATATCCAGAAGCTTTTTAGGCCCTATAGGCTCTGCGCTCTCAATGGTATGGATAGGTGTCTGTCCGCTGATTTCCTTAGCCCTGCTTAAAAACTCCTCCGCTTTTCCGAAACGATTGTTGCTGCTGGCGGCTATAGTGGAGAAAATGGGCTGAATAACGGCACCCTTATCAGACAGTTTTTTCAATTCTTCAAAGGCTTTTTCATAGGTGCAAAAAGAGCCGGTAAAGGCTATACCGATACGCTTTCCGGTTAAAGACATTGGCATTACTCCTTTAGCATAGTTTCAATAGTTTCCTTAATTGCACGGGCAGAAGAGGCAGGTGCATACTTTCCCGGCAGGCCTGAAGCCAGAACGGCAGACAGGTTCAGCTTTCGGGCAGCAGTAAAGTCTACACCTCCGGGGGATGAGGCAATATCAATGATGGTTACCTGCGGCTTCATTTTTTTTAGCAGCGGGGCGGTTAATACCGGGGCGGGAATGGTATTGAAAATGAAATCATAGTCCATAACCCGGCTGTCTAAAGCTTCCAGACCGTCTACATGGGCGTCGGTTAATGCCGCCTTTGACTGCTCCAGGGAATCCCGGGTAAGGATATCCAGCCTGCAGGACATTCCCTTAAGATAATAGGCAAGGGTACTGCCGCATTTTCCATAGCCCAGAATAAGACAGCGGCTTTTATGCAGATTGATTGGACTTAGGGAAATAGCCTCGCAGATTGCTCCCTCAGCAGTTGCCAGAGTGTTGAAGTAGGAGAGGGAAGGAATTTCCATCAGGTCATAGACCTTCACTCCTTTTTTTTCCATAGCCTCTTTAAAGGGGATAGGAATAGCTCCGGCAAAAAAAAGCTGACCCGTATGAAGCTGGGTAAGAAGCTGTTCAAGGGTTAGTTCATCGGTCAGCCCCTTCTGGTTAAGATGTATACCGTCCGGGGAGAGAGGAATGGGACAGATAATTCGGGAAGATGAATGGCATGCCTCCTGAAGAGAAGCAGCAGGTGAACAATGCTCTTTCCCGGGAGAAGAAGAAAGAGCATAGTGGCAGATTCGGTAAGAGGAATCGGCCAGCTTTTCCGTCAGATATACCTGCCGCATATCGCCGCCGATGAGGGCATAATCATAAAGTTGCTCTTGCATGGAAAACTCCTGAAAGGTCAGTTGCTCTATGGTATGCCAAAAAGAGAAAAGATGTGTCAATATAATCTGATTAAACCAAGCCCATACACCATTCCACGAGAATGGCCACAAGAACTACCAGGGCAGAGATGATAAAGCCATGGATCATTGGCCGGATACCGGATTTACGCATTTCTCCAAGACCGGTGCCTAAGCCGATAGCAGCCAGAGAAGAAACCATAAGAAATTTACTGGCAGATTTTGTAAGCTGGGCTATTTGAGTAGGAATCAAGCCAAAGCTGTTGGTTAAGGCAAGCAGCAGAAAGCCCAGAATGAACCAGGGGAAAAGAGGAAGAAAACGGACATGGGAACGGACGGAGGAATCTCCGGCATTGGCCAGTGCCGCTTTTTTCTTTAAATTCACCTCAATCAGGGCAAAAATAATGACTGCAGGAATAATGCTCAGTGTTCGGGTCAGCTTTACCATGGTGGCAAAATCACCGGCTGCTTCGGAGAAAGCATATCCTGCCGCTACTACGCTGGAGGTATCATTAATGGCAGTGCCTGACCAGAGACCATAAGCCATATCGCTTAGCCCCATGGCTCTTCCCATAAAGGGAAAAAGAAGGATCATTGCCATATCAAA
>JBJELS010000068.1:0-15930 GCA_051879275.1 Lachnospiraceae bacterium | reverse complement strand
GAAAATATAAGGTAGATGCAGGGGTAGTGATCTCTGCCTCCCATAATCCGGTAGAATTTAACGGAATCAAATTTTTTAACTCCGAAGGCTATAAGCTGCCGGATGAGCTGGAGGATGAGATTGAGGCACTGATCAGGAGCAATATGGCCGGAGTGAAATTTCCTACCGGCTCCGGTGTAGGTAAGATTAAATATCGCACCGATGCGAAGGAAGAATATGTTAATCATGCTGTTCAGACCGTACCGGTAGATTTAAGCAAACTGAAAATCGTAGTAGACTGTGCGGAGGGTGCAGCTTACTATACTTCTGTTGAGGCACTGAAGGATCTCGGGGGTCAGGTAATTGCTATCCATAATAATCCGGACGGAAGCAATATTAATGCCAATTGTGGATCCACTCATATGGAAGAGCTCCAGGCCAGAGTAGTCTATGAGAGGGCCGATATAGGCTTGGCCTTTGATGGAGATGCAGATCGTCTCCTGGCAGTGGATGAAAATGGAAAAATCGTAGACGGAGACCAGATTATGGCCATTGTGGGAAACCATATGAGGACACAGGGAAAGCTGAAAAAGGATACCATTGTGGCTACGGTAATGAGTAATCTGGGCTTTTATCTGATGGCAAAGGAAAAAGGACTGACCATAGAACAGACAAAGGTGGGAGATCGCTACGTTTTGGAGCGAATGCAGGAGATTGGAGCCAGTCTGGGTGGTGAGCAGTCCGGCCATGTGATTTTTTTGGAGGAGAATACCACCGGTGACGGACTTTTAAGCGCACTTCACTTGCTGCAGGTGATGGTAGAAACGGGAAAACCCCTCTCTGAGTTAGCAGGAATCATGAGTGTATTGCCCCAGGCCCTGGTCAATGCCCGGGTTCCCAATCATAAGAAAGAAAAATATATGGACTATCCGGAAATAGCCGATGCCATTGCCGTTTTAGAAAAAAAATTTGCAGGAGAAGGAAGGGTTCTCATCCGTCCTTCCGGTACAGAGCCTAAGGTTCGGGTTATGATTGAGGGTAAAGAGCAGCAGGTAATTGAAGAGGAAGCAAAAAAACTGGCAGAACTGATTCAAAATACAATGTTGTAAAAAAACTTGAAGAATAGAACTGCACATGCTATCATATTCTTAGTCGATAGGCTGATAATGGGGTAGAAATTGGAGGTATGGGAATGGTAAGCCAGAAGGTAGTTATCAAGAACCCAACAGGACTGCACCTAAGACCGGCAGGAAACCTATGTAAGGAAGCAATGCAATATAAATCATTGATTACATTCACATACAGGGGGAACACAGCGAATGCTAAAAGTGTACTCAGCGTGTTAGGTGCGTGCATTAAATGCGGCGATGAGATAGAGTTGATTTGCGAAGGCGAGGATGAGGTTCAGGCTTTGCAGGCTCTGGTCACAGCTGTGGATAGTGGTTTAGGAGAATAAGGATAAGCCCGCCTGTATCAGGCGGGTTTTTTGTCAGCAAATAGAGAAGAATGGAGGAGATATATTATGCTTAATTTCAAACGCTATAAAAAAAATCCTGTTCTGCATTATCCGGAAAGAATATGGCCGGATAAGGAAATTATGAAGGCGCCCATATGGTGCAGTGTAGATTTAAGAGATGGTAATCAGGCTCTTATTGATCCCATGTTGGTTCATGAGAAGCTGGAAATGTTTGATTACCTGATCAAGCTGGGCTTTAAGGAAATTGAAATCGGTTTTCCTGCTGCAAGCCAGATTGAGTTTGATTTTTTACGGCAGCTTATTGATTGTAAATTAATTCCTGATGATGTTCGCGTACAGGTATTAACCCAATGCCGTGAAGAGCTGATTGATCGAACCTTTGAAGCTATTGAAGGCTGTAAGCAGGCTATCGTACATATTTATAATTCGACTTCTACTCTGCAGCGGGATGTTGTTTTTGGAATGGACAGGGAAGAAATTATTGATATTGCGGTTAAAGGAACACAGATGGTTAAGGAAAGAGCCCAAAAATTCCCGGGGGAAATTATTCTGGAGTATTCTCCCGAAAGCTTTACCGGAACAGAAGTGGATTTTGCACTGGAAATCTGTACTGCAGTACAGAAAACCTGGGGACCTACGAAAGAGAATCCCATGATTATCAACCTGCCCGCTACGGTGGAAATGAATACCCCCAATGTTTATGCGGATCAGATTGAATGGATGAACAGGCATTTTCAGGATCGGGACAGCATCATTTTAAGCATCCATCCTCACAATGATCGGGGAACCGGTGTAGCTGCCGCGGAGCTGGCTCTTATGGCAGGTGCAGACCGTGTGGAAGGAACACTTTTTGGAAACGGTGAGAGAACCGGAAATGTAGATTTGCTGACCATCGCTTACAATATGTTTTCTCAGGGAATCAATCCCCAATTGAATATTGAACAGATTAATGAGATTATTGAAATTTATGAACGTTGCTGTAAAATCCCCATTCATCCCAGACATCCCTATGCCGGCAAGCTGGTGTTTACTGCCTTTTCCGGTTCGCATCAGGATGCCATTAACAAGGGTGTGCATGCCATGCAGGAAAGAAAGAGTGAGATTTGGCAGGTACCGTATCTTCCCATTGATCCTGCGGACATCGGAAGAGAATATGAGCCTATTGTGCGAATCAATTCCCAGTCCGGCAAAGGCGGGGTGGCATTTATTATGGAGACCTATTTTGGCTTCAAGCTTCCTAAGGCCATGCACAAGGAATTTGCCAATGTGATTCAGAACATCACCGAGAAAAAAGGAGAGATTTCTCCCGAAGAGATTATGGCAAAATTCAAGGAGGAATATCTGGATCAGAAGGAGCCGCTGCATTTCAGAAGGATTCAGGTTACGGAAAACAGTGGGGAAGTAAAGGCCTTCGATACCAGTGTAAAGCTGGTGTATACCGATCATGGCATAGAAAAATCGCTTGAGGCTGTAGGCAACGGACCCATTGATGCAGTCAGAAGAGGCCTTCATGAATCCCTGGAGCTGGACGTTAAGATTCTGGATTATGAAGAGCATGCTCTGCAATCCGGCTCTAACTCTCAGGCTGCAGCATATATTTACTTACTGGATACCAATACAGGCCGTGTAACCTACGGTATAGGAGTAAGCAGCAACATTACCCGGGCCTCTGTAAGAGCAATTTTCTCTGCATTAAACAGATTGGGACTGGGAGAAAGATAAGGAATAAAAAAGAGTCTGGAGGCTATACTCAGGTGTATGGCAGTCAGACTCTTTTTAAGCTTACTTTTTGCTTTAATCCTCAAAGCTGAATTGATCTCCGTCTTCCACGATACAGATCATGGTTTTTCCCGTATTCAGCTCTATTTCATTTCCATTGTCATCATAGTAGCGGGTGGATCCATAATCGGAGGTCTTCTTCCAATTAACATGAATAGCTTTCCCCTCGGTAAAGTACCATCCGTCTCGGGTACTGTCTATACACTGGAAAGCAAGATAACCCTTGGCATCACGCACCTCGTGATAGGTAAACTGAACCAGTACGTTTTTGAAGGCCAGCTGCTTGCCGGTTGCCTGATCAACATGGGCACCACCGGAGGTTTTCTGGAAGCGGTAGTATAATCCATCCGTTTCGTCGTACTCAAACCAGGTTTGTGTAGTAGGATAAGCACTGGATAAATCAATTTTCTTAGCTACAGCAGCATCGGAATACTGTTCCAGGGTATTGGGAGCTGCCTTGCTGGCAAATTGAAAATGAGAAGCTGTATCTATGTAATCCGTCCTTGCTTCCAGAGGATAACCCAGACGATTGGCTTCATCGTAAAGATCGGCACCATCCAGATAAAGGTTCTGGGGAGCGGAACGATCAGTGGTTCGGTAGAATACTCCACTGGGAGCAGTCAGAGCATTAATGTTATGAGTATCCTTGCGACCGATAACCTCGTCAATATAGAAGGGACCGCCGGCATGAACGTAGAGTGCATCCCATTCAAATGCCCAGTAAACGAAATAGTCACGGCAGCTTCGGATGTTTCCTACTCGTTCCAGATTGCGCCAATCACCGAAAATAGCCATAAGACGGGTAATTTCCCCTTCTACCAGACACTCATAAAGGATATCTGCATTGGAAAGATTATAGTGAGGAAGGGCACCTTTATCGTTAGGAACCATAACAGCCATGGGTCTTAAGGAAGCGATTTCCTCATCTACCCATTCGTTGGTCAGAGGGCTTCTTACCATGCCCTCCTGGGGAGGGGTATCCTCATCTGCGGCTTCAACAATTGTTTCTTCTTCCGTACCGGGCGCTTCAACCTCCATAACTGCCTGCTCCTGTACTGCTGCAGGTTCCTCTTTTTTGCAGGCAGTAAGCATCAGGGCAGAGGATAAGGCAACCAGAAGCAATACTTTAAGTTTTTTCATCATGTCCTCTCTTTCTCGCATTTTACTATTTGAAATTTCCCTTGTAACCGTAAAATTATAGCACAGAAAAAATAGAAAGTCATCATTAAAGTGAAAGTTTCAGATTCTCTTTCGGGTTGAAAAAGTCTCGATGTAATGGTAGAATAAGTACATTCTGAAGGAAGAACAGAAAATAGGAGAAATTCATGAAAAAGATATTGATTACAGGCTGTAATGGACAGCTGGGAAGAGCGGTAAACCAATTTTATGCAGGACGTACCGACCTGGAGCTGATTAATACAGATGTGGAGGAATTGGATATTGCCAGCATAGATGCTGTAGTGTCTCTGGTTCGGGAAGTAACCCCCTATGCGGTTATTAATTGTGCGGCTTATACGGCTGTAGATGCCTGTGAGACCAATCAGGATACGGCATTTAAGGTAAATACGCTGGGAGCAAGAAATCTGGCTGTGGCAGCAGAGCAGACAGGGGCTAAGCTGGTGCATATTTCTACCGATTACGTTTTTGACGGAACCAAAAAGGATGCCTATGTTGAAACGGATGCCACAGGACCAGCCAGTGTATATGGAGTAACTAAGGAAGCTGCTGAAAAAATGGTGACTCAGCTATGTAACCGCTTCTTTATTCTTAGAACAGCCTGGCTTTACGGTGATGGTAAGAATTTTGCCAAAACCATGCTCCGCATTGCCGAAAACAATGATATGGTTCGGGTAGTGTGTGATCAAATCGGAACCCCCACCAGTACCCTGGAGCTGACGAAGGGTATAGATTCTTTGCTGTTTAGTGATAATTATGGACTTTTTCATGCCACCTGTGAGGGACAGTGTTCCTGGGCAGATTTTGCCAGAAAGGTCTTTGCCCTGTCAGGAAAAGAGGTAAGGGTGGAGGATGTAACTACGGAAGAATATTTGGCAGATTATCCGCAGCAGGCAAAGAGGCCGGCCAACTCAGTATTGGAAAATTATATGTTTAAAATGACCGGTGGTTATTCTTTCGCACCTTGGGAAGAGGCTATTACAGAATATATGAAGACTCTTAGATAAAAAGGATGGGAAGATGAATAAAGAAGTTACAGGCAACCGAAAAGTTCAAATTGGTCTTTTAACCGTGATTATGATGCTGCAGCTGATTGTAGCATCATATTTTTGTACACAGAAGCAGGGCTTCCACTATGACGAATACTACTCCTACTATTCCTCCAATGTAACCTATGGTCTGGTTCCAACAGACAGGGAATGGAAGGATACGAAAGAAATCCGAAGTGAGTTTGCGGTGGGCAGGGGAGAGGGCTTTAATTATGAAATGGTAAGGCTGATGCAGACCTATGATGTCCACCCTCCGCTGTATTATTTTCTGCTGCATACAGTATGCTCTTTTTTTCCGGGAGTTTTTTCCAAATGGTTTGGACTGGGATTGAATCTCCTGTTTTTTGCAATAGCCTTTCCTCTTTTTGCGAAAATCAGCTATGAGCTGTTTAGAGGTGATTTCAGGATGACTTTTCTTTCCTGCCTGCTTTTTGGCTTTCAACCGGGAATCTTAAGCGGGATTACCTTTATTCGGATGTATATGCTTCTTTTGGTCTGGTGTCTGGCCATTACCTGCAGACATATTTCCTTTTGGAGGGAAGGGATAAAGCTTACACCGGGAAGGGCGATTACTTTACTGCTTTTGACAGCAGCGGGTTTTTTGACCCATTATTATTTTGCGGTCTTCCTGTTCTTTCTGGCAGCTTTTACCTGTCTTTATCATTGGTGGAGAGAGAAAAATCTGAAAGCCAGCCTTGCCTATGGCAGCTGTATTCTGGGGGGGATGGCTCTGGCTCTGCTTTTCTATCCTTCCGCTCTTTCCCATATTTTCAGAGGATATCGAGGAACGGAAGCAACGGCTGCTTTTTTCGACCTGTCCAATACTCTGCTTAGGCTCAGGTTCTTTGGCGGGCTGATGAACCGTTCTGTTTTCGGTGGCTGTCTGCCGATTCTGCTGCTTTTTTTGGCAGGTATATTTATCCTTTCGTTGTCCAAAAAGGAAGGTCAACCGTTGAAAAGGGATAAAGTGAAGAGATTTCCGGCAGAAAATCCGGGGCTGTTTTGTCTGCTTACGGGAACTCTGGGATACTTTTTTGCAGTGGCAAAAACTGCCCTCTTAAATGCAGAGGAGGCAAATCGATATGAGCTCCCGGTATATGGCTTTTGGCTGCTGATTATTCTTGTATTACTGGCCTATGGCGGGAAGGCATTGCTAAAGCCTAAGAGGATAACACTGGCTGCTGCAGGACTGATTCTGGGGTTTCAATTCTTTGCCCTGGCTCACGGGGAGGTACAGTTTTTATATCCTGAGGATCGGGAAAATGTGGAATGGGCTGCCCAACACAGGGAGGAAGTGATTCTGTACCTGTATAATCCGTCCAATCTGTGGATGATTTGGGATGAGGCAGAAGAATTGATGCAGTATGAAAGGATATACTTTGTCAGTCTGGCAGATACCTCACCCCTGACAGAGAAAAGTCTGCTGACTGCTGACCGGGTATATGTCTATGCCTCCAGAATGGAAGAGGCACAAAAAATCATGGAAGAGCTTTCCCGGGATAATAAAAAGCTCTCCGAAAAAGAAAAAATCCGGGAGCTCTTATACTGTGATCTGTATTGTCTGGAATAGGCTTAACCCATAATAATATATGCTGTTACTATTCCTAAAATGGCACCAAACAGAACCTGGAGCGGAGTGTGACCCACAAATTCCTTAAGCTGCTTTTCGATATCCATATCCTTGCCCATATGGGAAAAGAGCTCAATCATATCGTTTAAGATTTTGGCCTGTTTGCCGGTTTCCTGACGGACACCGATGGCATCATACATGACCACTAAGGACAGAATGGCAGTAACGGCAAACTCAAAGCTGTCCGCACCGTATTCTATGGCACAGGCAGCGGCCAGGGCACAGACAGTAGAGGAATGGGAGCTGGGCATACCGCCGCCGCCTACCAGTCTCTCGGCTAAAAATTCGTGATTTAATACCACATAAATAACGGTTTTAAGAACCTGGGCAATGAGCCACCCGGCAGCAGAAGAAATAAGAATTTTATTTTGTATTAATTCGGTAAAAAATTGCATAATCTGTTTCCCCATCATTCTGACGGATGGATTTCCGTCAAATCAGTATAAAATCAGTATAACTCATTTTGAGAAAAAACGAAAGACGGGAATTCATAGAAAAGGAAGGTGAAAAATGGTTTCGGTATTAATCAGCTTTGGCTATATGGCGATTACAGGGTTTTTCCTGGGCTATGGAATAAAAATACTGACGGAGCGTTTTTTGGGTTACCGGATTCAGGGGATTTTGGATTTGGAAATTGCAGGTCTGGCTGCAGCTACCGTCTATGCAGGGATATTCAGCCTGTTTTCGGGGGTGGGACTATGGGCCAACGTAGGGCTTCTCCTCCTTTGTATGTTGGCAGCCATAAAGGGAAGAAAGGAGATTCCTGTTTTTTTTCGATCAAAGAGAAAAGAATGGACACCGATGAAGCTTTTCTTCCTGATTATTCTGATTTTCCTGATGACCTATGGAAGCAGCAGAGGCTATATGCACTTTGATACAGGGCTGTACCATGCTCAGAGTATCCGTTGGATTGAAGAATATGGTGTGGTACCGGGACTGGGAAATCTCCATTCCAGACTGGGCTATAACAGCAGTGCGTTTACCTTAACGGCTCTTTACAGCGGAGCGTTTTTAACCGGCAGATCCCTACACACGGCGGCCGGCTTTCTGGCCTTGCTTTTATCCCTGAAGGGATTCACTGTGGTGCAGGTTTGGAAGCGGAAAAAGACAGTTTTATCCGATTTTCTTAAAGTAGCTCTCTTATGGTACCTATCCATGATTTATACGGAAATGGTTTCTCCGGATTCTGATTATTTTGCCATGCTGTTTTTGTTTTACCTGGTCATCAGATGGACAGAATTGGAGGAAAAACAGGAAGAAAGCATCGTTCCCTACAGCCTTCTTTGCGTGCTTTTGGCAGTTACCGTTACCATAAAGCTTTCTGCAGCAGTCATGCTTCTGTTGGTGCTGAAACCGGCAGTGGTTTTGGTACGCCAAAAGCAGTACAGGCAGATTGCCATTTATCTGATACTGGGAGTGATTGCAGTATTTCCCTATTTGGCCAGAAATGTGATTCTATCCGGGTGGCTGATTTATCCCTTTGCCGGGCTGGACCTGTTTAATCCGGACTGGAAGATACCTGCGGGAGAGGTACAGTATGATGCAGAAGAAATCAAGGTCTATGCAAAAGGGATGACCGATGTTCTGCTGAAGGATACTCCCTTCCGTCAGTGGTTTCCCGGCTGGTTTGGGAAGCTTAAGGGATTGGAAAAGCTGTGGGTGAAATCCTCCTGGCTCAGTATGGCAGCAGGAGCAGTATGGTCTTTGGGAAAATTGCTCCGTCGAAAAAAAGAAGTGTACGGAATTGTTTTTCTGGAAATGGTGCTGATTGCAGGCTTCCTGTTTTGGCAGCTGGGAACTCCTTTGGTGCGCTATGGTTATCTTTATATTCTGGCCTTCCCCTTTTTTACGGCAGGTCTGTGGTTTCTGGAGCTGCCGGAGGGAGGAAAAATCAAATGGAAAATTATGGTCACCGCTTTACTCCTGTTGGGTATATACAAGGGGAAAAATCTGCTGCAGGATATGACCCGGTATGCCCATCCGGATAATTATTTCTGGCAGCAGGATTATACCGCAGGAGAGGCAGACAGCTATGAAATCGATGGAGTGACCATTTATGTTCCCTTAGAGTCCGGGCAGATTGGATATGACCTCTTTCCCTCATCTCCCTATGTAAGAGAAGATATTGAACTGAGAGGAAAAACGTTGAAGGAAGGCTTCAGAAAAAAATAGATAAAATTGAGAAGCCTCATGAAAAATGGCGAAAAATGGCGAAGAATTACGATGAAAAGCAGTAGGGGAATAAGTTGACAGATGGTAAGATAAATCTGGGAGAAATAGAAAAAGCCACAGGGGAAGGAGGAGCTGATCATGATACATGAAGTGACCAGACTGATGCTGGAAATTGGAGTTCCGGTACATTTAAAGGGCTATCATTATCTGAGGGAGGCTATCTGCCTTGCAGCAGAGGATATGGAGCTGGTAGGCAGTGTGACCAAGCTTCTCTACCCCAGAATTGCCAAGCAGTTTTCCACCACCGATCAGAAGGTGGAACGGGCAGTGAGAAATGCCATTGAAGTAAGCTGGGAGAGGGGAAATGTGGGACTTTTTGAGTTCATATTCGGCTATTCCCGTGAAACGGGAAAAAGCAGACCTACCAACAGTGAATTTATTACCTGCATAGCAGATAAAGTTCGTTTGGACTTTAGACAGTGATTATGCTATACTATACCATGATATATTGTTTATAGAAGAAAAGAAAGGCTCTTCGGAGTGGATTTAACATATATGCTGAGTATAGTTTTGTTATGGATTTCAATATACCTGACAGGTATGCTGTTATGTAAAACAGGAGGGGAAAAAGAGACGAGTCAGCTGTGGATACATCTGACTGGTTTCTTTTTCCTTTTTTTCAGCCAGGGAGTAGTTTTTACAGCAGCCCAGTTTCTGCAGCTTGGCTTCAGCCAGGCCTGTAATTTTCTGCTGCTTTGGCTGACAGTGGTTTCCCTGGTGGCTGTTCCTATTTGCCGAAAGGAGCTGACAGCCCTGCCCACAAGGGTGAAAAAAAGGCTGATAAAAGGGAAAGGAGAACCACGCTATCCGGTTCTTGCGGCCTGGCTGCTTTTGGGGATTCTTCTGGTAATGTACAGCGGGATGGTAGGGAACCGTCAGGATGCCCTTTTGGAAACCATGCAGACCTCTTTAGTGACGGACACCATAAACCAAGTACATCCCTTTACGGGACAGATAATGGAACAGGGGGTAATTCTCAGTAAAAGGCTGTTGACGCTGCCCTTTTGGTATGGCGGCCTGCAGATTTGGACAGGCTTTTCCCCCCAGGATACAGTGTGGGTATGGGGAAGCTTCTTTACCATTATTTTTTCCCTTATGGCTGCTGCGGAGCTTTCCTCACTGCTGTTTGAAGGAGATTCCCGTAAGACAGGCCTTTTTGTCTGTCTGATGGAGCTTTTGATTTTATCGGGAGATTATATTCATTCCTCGGCAGGCTATCAGCTTCTGTTTTACGGTTATTCAGGAGAAGTTATAGTGGGTGCAGTTGCTCTGCCGATGCTGTTGTGCCTGCTTTACCGATTTTTTCTGCCTTTCTTATATCCCCTGGATAAGGAGGGGAGAAAAAAGCAGCTTGGCTTGTGGAGTGTGGTATTTAAGCTGGGTATGGTAGTTGGTTCATCTTTATTTCTGGCACCGCTTCTTACCGGACCGGTTCTGCTGCTCACGGCTCTGGTCATCGGTTTAATTTGCTTTGGCGGAATTTATCTGGTAAAGAAGACCTGGGGAAGCACATAAGGAGAGAAAATGCAGGAAATTTGGAATATGATGGTTTCGGCTTTTGCCCAGGTAAAAGAAGCCGGCAGCTACTTTTTATTCTATCTTCTGGCCCTGGGGCTGGGATTGATGGTGGCCTGGGACAGATATGGAAGCAGAAAAACAGGGGAGGGCTGGATGGTGGAAGAGGCTGAAAAGAAAATTAAGCTCTGGCCCTTTCTTTTCGGCATCCTTTCTCTGCTTCTGGTAGTAGCTAATCCTCTCAGTATCTGGGTATTGAATCATATTTCGCCCATTCAGGGGCGGTATGAGAAGCTGTGGTCTTTACTGCTGGTATTATTTTTAATTGCCTATGGTATAGTTTGCTTTACCGGTCTTCTGGGAGAACAGAAACAGAAAAATATTGTTATTATCGGCTTTGCCCTGTTAATCGGCCTGGCGGGAAGCAGCTATGGGCTTCTGTCCCAGAGACAGTCCCAGGAGGTTTACCGAAAGCAGGAGGAAGCAAGACAGGCTCTGTATGCTGCTTGCAAGACTATGGGAGAGGATACGGATATAAGGATATTGGCCCCTGCATCTTTTATTGAATATGCAGCTCTTTATGATCCTCATATCGCTTTACTCTATGGAAAAGACCTCTATACGCCTAATCTGGATTTGGGAATAATGGATAGTTATCCGGAAGAATTTTTCGGAATATATGAGGCTATAGAGGAGCCGGAGGAAAATCTGGAGCTTCTGGCAGAGATGGCAGTTCTCTATGAATGCAAAATGATTATGCTTGAGGATTTCGAGAAGAGACCAGAAAGCTTTGGAAGCTTCGTCCTTTACGAACAGACCGGGGAGTATTTAATTTATGGAATGCTGCAAAGACAGCAGGATGAGAGGTAACTATGGCATTACTGAGTGTAATTGTTCCCTGCTATAATGAAGAAGAAAATGTGAGGTGCTTTTATGATGAGCTGATGAAAAATCAGGGATTTTTTGAAGAAAAGCAGCTTCAGCTTGAGATTATTTATATTGATGACGGTTCCCGGGATAAAACCGTGGAAGAGGTGAAAAAGTTAAGGCAGCAGTCAAAGGATATTCATCTGGTTTCTTTTTCCCGTAATTTTGGAAAGGAAGCAGCAATTTATGCGGGACTGAAGGCAGCCCGGGGAGATTATGTGGTAATGATGGATGCAGACCTTCAGGATCCTCCATCTCTTCTTCCTGAGATGTTTTCTTATCTGGAGCAGGGCTATGATTCTGTAGCTACCAGAAGGGTGAGCAGAAAAGGTGAACCTCCTATTCGTTCTTTTTTTGCCAGAATGTTCTACCGTTTGATGAACAGGATTTCCAAAACGGATATGGTAGATGGAGCAAGGGATTACCGGTTGATGACCCGGCAGGTAGTAGATTCCATTTTGGCCATGGGAGAATATAACCGGTTTACCAAAGGAATTTTCGGTTGGGTAGGCTTTAATACCAGGTGGGTGGAATTTGAAAATGTGGAGAGGGCCAGAGGGGAAAGCAAGTGGAATTTCTGGAAGCTTTTTGTTTATTCCATTGAAGGGATAACTGCGTTTTCCACAGTGCCTTTGGCCTTTGTGGCCATAATGGGAATCCTGATGTGTTTTGTGGCCTTTATTATTATTGCCGTTATTATTATCAAAACATTGATTTGGGGAGACCCGGTAGGAGGGTGGCCCTCTATGGTTTGCATTCTGTGTCTGGTCAGCGGTGTACAGCTGCTCTGCCTGGGGATTGTGGGACAGTATCTTTCCAAGACCTATCTGGAAGTAAAAAAAAGACCCATTTATCTGGTAAAGGAAGAGTGGTAGTATGATCAGCATTATTGTGCCGGTATATAATGCGGCCAAATATCTGGAAAAAACCATAAGAATGGTGCAGGCACAGACGATTAGCGACTGGGAGCTTCTGCTGGTGGATGACTGCTCTTTGGATGAAAGCTGTCAGGTGATTTCCCATATTCTGCATGAGCAGCCGGATGAACGGATCAGGCTGATTCGGCAGGAGAAAAATCAGGGAGCTGCCGCAGCAAGAAACCGGGGGCTGTCAGAAGCAAAGGGCAGATATATTGCTTTTTTGGATGCAGATGATGTGTGGCTGCCGCAGAAGCTGGAAAAACAGCTGGACTTCATGACGAAAAAAAAGGCAGACTTTGTTTTTTCGGCCTATGAATTTGGGGATGAGAACGGTAAAGGTACGGGAAAAATTGTACAGGTGCCGGACAGGCTGACCTACAGGCAGGCCCTTTCGAGGACGGTTATTTTCACCTCTACGGTACTATTAGACAGGGAGAGGATTCCCGTAAAATTTCTCAGAATGCCCCGGGTGCCCAGTGAAGATACGGCTACCTGGTGGCAGATTTTAAGAAACGGCTATGAGGCCAGGGGCTTAAATGAGGTGCTGGTAATCTATCGCAGGCCGGCGAAGTCCCTGTCCTCCAATAAGCTGGTAGCAATTAAGCGAATCTGGTTTTTATACCGGAGAGTGGAAAAGCTCTCCCTGCCGGTAAGCTGCTTTTGCTTTGCAGGCTGGGCCTGGCGGGCTACCATGAGACGGATTTAAGCATAAGAAACGGAGAAATAAATGAGAACGAATGAATCAGGCAAGCGCTTACTTATTCTGTTATTATCTTTTCTGGGGATTTGTATTCTTACGGCTATGTATGCCTATACCTGGCTTGTTGTTTATCATCAGAGAATAATTTGGAATGTCAAGCTGTATTTCTGGGGACATGTGCTGATGGTGTTTATCTATTTTATCCTGCTGTTCTTCTTCGTCTCTACCTACGGAGGATTACGGATTGGTTATTTAAAGCCGATGGATGTGTTTTTTTCCCAGATTTTTTCCCTGCTGTGTGTAAATATTATTACCTATTTTCAGTTTTCCATTATGGAAGTAAGGCTGATCAGAAGCAACGGATTAGTATGGATGACACTGGTACAGATCGTTTTTGCAGGGGTTTGGACCAGACTTTGCCAGCTGGCCTATCAGAAGGCTTTCCCGCCCAGAGACCTCCTTCTCATTCACGGGGACAGACCGATTAAGGATATTTTACAAAAATTTGCCAGTCGTCCCGATAAATATAGGATTACGGAATGCCTGCATGTCAATCAGGGAGTAGGGCAGCTGGAAAAGGCTATTTTAGAGTCGGGGAAGGCTGTAGTCCTTTGGGACATTCCCACCATGGACAGGAATGACCTGTTTAAATTCTGCTATAGTCATTCCATCAGAGTCTATATGATGCCTAAAATTACGGATGTATTAATCAAAGGGGCAGATCAGCTGCATCTTTTCGATACCCCCATTATTCTTTCCAGGGAGTATTCGCTGCGTTTGGAGCAGCGGATTGCCAAAAGGACCATTGATCTGCTCTGCTCGCTGCTGTTAATCCTGCTCTCGTCACCTATCTGGGTGCTTACCGCCATTGCCATTAAGCTTTATGACGGTGGGCCAATATTGTATCACCAGATTCGATGTACCATAGGAGGGCGGGAATTTGAGATTTTAAAGTTCAGAAGCATGAGAGTGGATGCGGAAAAGGATGGAGTTGCCCGCCTGGCCTCAAAAAATGATTCTCGCATTACACCGGTAGGTAAATTTATTCGGGCAGTGAGAATTGATGAGCTGCCCCAGCTTTTAAACATTCTCAAGGGGGATATGTCTTTTATCGGTCCCAGGCCGGAGAGACCGGAAATTATTGCTCAGTATATAGAGGATATGCCGGAATTTGCCTTAAGGATGAAAGTAAAGGCGGGTCTTGCAGGCTATGCTCAGGTTTATGGAAAGTATAATACGACACCCTATGATAAATTGAAGCTGGATTTGTCCTATATTGAAACCTATAGTTTATGGCTGGATATTAAGCTGATGCTGCTGACCCTGAAAATTCTGTTCAGACCGGAAAGTACGGAAGGAATTGAAGAGAATCAGATTACAGCCAAAAAAGAGCAAAAATAATGGAGGAAGCAGTGGAAAAAGAGCAATTTTGGGATCAGAGCCTGGATTTAAGACGATTGATTCTCATACTGGCCCGACGCCTGTGGCTGGTGGCAGTGGGAATCCTTGCAGGTGCGGCAGCCGGTGCCTGCTTCTACCTTTTGTATACGGGTATCACGGATGGAGAACCCCTGTACCGGGTATCATCCGATTATTATATCAGCTTTAATTTTTCGGAATTTCAAAACAGTACCGATTATTACAATGCCTATACCTGGGACGGAATTTTAAGGAATGATATCATTGTGGATTATGCCCTCACCCTTCTTCCCGAGGAGGTGGAAAAAAATACGGTACAGCAGGCAGTAAGCGGAGAAATGCTGGGTGATTACCGTATTTTAACGGTACATGTAAGCGCTTCGGATCCGGTAGTTGCCCAGGAGATTGCCCAGGCTTATCATAAGGCTATGGTCTATTTTGGAGAAACCAGGGATATGCTGGATCATATCGAGGTCTGGAGCAGGGGAGAGGCAGAGCAGGTGCAGAAGCATACCAAAACAGGAAATGCCGCCTTTCTTGGCGGTTTAATCGGAGGCCTGGCTGCCCTGTTTGGTGTATTACTTTATCTGCTTCTGGAGGACGGCATATATGTGGAGGAGGATGCAAAATGCTTTGGGCTCCCTGTATATGGGATATTAACGGTAAAGGGAGAAGATGTTTATCAGAAGATATTTCAGGATAATATGGCTTATGCCTTCGGCACTAAACCGGTAGTAACCTGGGATGTGGAAAAGGTACCGGATAAAACGGACTATGATGAGCTGCGAAAGGCCCAGGTACTTCTGCTGGCTATTCCCTGGGGAAGAAAGAATAAGGCGAAGACCCGGCGTTTGCTGGAGCTTTTGGCAATACAGGATTGTGAGACAGACGGTCTGGTAATTACCGGGGCCGGGGAAAGCTTTTTGAAAGCCTATTACGGCAGAGAAGAACAGAAGGTGGGGAAATCCTGATGAGAGAGGCAAAGACCCTGGAAACACTGGTTTCGGCAGTGGGACAGAAGGTGGATTCTTTGGCGGAAAAGATGAATCTTCAGTCTGCAGCAATTATCATTAACCAGTGTGAGAAAAATGAATATCTGGAGTATGAGAACAGGGGCTTTCCTGTTC
>JBJELS010000067.1:0-3262 GCA_051879275.1 Lachnospiraceae bacterium | reverse complement strand
ATAGGTAGCTTACTCTTGCACCATAATATAGAATCATATGATAAAGAGCAAACATCAGCACAGATAACAGCAGCTGAGCAAAGGAAAACCAGATTAGATCCAGATTATAATAATAATTATAGCTATAAAACAGCATGAATATAAATAATGTTATATGCTGAACCAAAACCATAACCGCCTCCCACTGGGAGGATATTAATGCACGCAGCTTTGGGATAATCTCCTTACGGAACATGATTCCAAAAAATATTGCTTTGAGCAGCATAGTAGCAGTCAATACCCATAAAGAAAGGGTAGGAACAGTAATAATCTGATACAAATTTTTGCGTAAAGCCAGAGCAAAACTTCCTACTACAACACCTTTTAGACATACATAATAAAAAACTGAGCCAATAGCCCCCAGTGCTGCCTCCAGCCAAGTGACATGGACAACAATTTTAATAATAAGAAGTTCCAGAAAAAACAATAAAAGATAGGAAATAATTTCATTTTCCAACCTGACTGAGTACCAGATACTAATACCGACAATGAGACTTCCCGAAATGCAGCTCATGATTCTTGGAAGCCGTGGCCTCCAAAAACCGGTGGCAAAAAATAGAAGAAAAAAACCACTGATTACACAGCTTATCAATGCAGTTAATTGTACATAATAAGGGGCAGTATACATTCGTCACCTCTTTTCCTAAATAATCTCAGACAGACTTGCAGAAAAAGCCAACTTAACCTCTTTGGCATAATTTTTTCCAAGAGGAATTACTTCACCTGTAGTCAATATAATTTCTTTCTTTTTAATGTCTTCGATATATTGCAGATTTACTAGATAGGACTTATGGCATTGAACAAAGCCTTTATCCTTTAACTGAACTACAAGCTCCTCCATATTGGAATGGAAATGGAATATACCTTCCTGGCAGCATATAACAGCTTCACCTTCATTACATTTGAAATAAGAAATACTGACCATAGGAATGGAACAGCTTATTTCCTTATCGCCTTCTTTGGTTTTATATAAAAATGCCTCTTCATTTTTCCTTAAGGATATTTGAACAGCCTTGAGAAAGACTTCCTCCAGCAGCTGGGCTTCTCCGGCAGAGCCTTTAATTACATAGCGAAGTGGTTGAGAATCAAAGGATTCAAATACAAATTCTTCACTGGAAGTAAGGAAGATAATTTCAGAATGGCAGCCCATAGCCCGAAGCCTTTTAGCCGTAGCGGTTCCACTTATTCCGCCCATGAGCACATCCAAAAAAATAACGTCGGCTTTATTGGGATTATCCTCCAACTGGGCCAAAAGCTCCTCTCCACTGCGAAAATGAACAAATTCTGCCTGAATATTATTTCTATGAGCAAAGGTAGAAAGCAAATTCTGGTTTCGTTCCAGAAGCAGTTTATTATCATCAACTAAATAAATGTGTACCATAATTCCTCCTTGTTTTACTCATGCCATATATCAACTATAACCTAATACACACTATATCATATCAGCTTATACAAAGGAAGTAACGGACATGAATAATTTAAAAATTTCTTTTTTCATTATTGTTTATCTACTATTAGCCGGTTTTGCTGTTATGGGTTTTAAACCTTTTGCAAAGGATGCTCTTACCTATACAGAACTTGCACAAAATCCCGAAAAAACCATTGAAAAATATGCAAATATATGGGAAGACAGAACCATAATCGAAAAACCCCTCTATGAAAAAATTTATGAACCCGGTGACTGCGTAGGCACTATTACTATTCCCAGAATGAACTATTACGAGATGCCAATTTACTATGGAGCAGATCATATTAATAATAATTGGCAGATCACTACAATGGGTCATTTAGGCAACTGGGATATGTTCGGAGAAAATGGGCGTGCTGCAGTAGGTGCCCATAATTACCAACTTTTTTCCAACCTTCCTGACATGCAAAAAGGTGACTTATTTTTAATTGAAACAGATGAAGATATCTTTATCTATGAGGTAATTGGCAGCCGGGTATATGATCACCTGACAGATGACTGGTACCAGGTAGCCTATCTGGATGCTTTACCCTATTCCGTTAATCTTATGACCTGTTGGCCTATTGAACAGGGTATGGAAGCTACAGAGGATACCTACATTGTATATAGTAAAATGGTTCGCGGAATAAAATATATAAATCAGTGATATCATGGATTTTTGCTAAACGGATAGAGCCCCGACCCTACGGCCAGAGCTCTTTCTTCATTTTTAACATGGTTAAACTTCAGTCCACAGTTCTAATTGAACTGTTTCATTCTATTTTTGTGTCTCATCTGTCGAAAAACCAGATACACAACGGATGCAAAAAAAGCAACTAATGCAACAATATCCCAACTGCACACTATTGAACACCTCCTACTACTATTTTTTCAAATTCCTTTTTATTCTTTTTTTCCATAATCCAAGTGATTCCTAAAACAACCAGTGTGGCAAGTAGAATCAACCAATGCAGAATACAATTATGTGTTTCTGCTCTACCATATTCCGGCTGGTCAACTTCTCCACTCTTTTCATCTGATACATCTCCTTGCAAGCCATCTTCATCCCACAGATCCCCACTCTCTTGAGTTACTCTAATTCCAATACTTTCTTCTTGCTCTGCATTATCTGTACGTTCAACTGTCCATCGTACAGCTGCTGCAGCAAGTGTACGGTTTTCAAGAACCGTTTCTTCTATTAAATCGACTGTAGGTACTACCGGGTCTACATTCCTCTGAGGAATATTTCCTCCGTTATCATCACCTCCGGTGCCGCCGGTGCCGCCATTACCTCCGTTATCTGGTACTGTAGGATTCGATGTATTATTCTGTCTGGCAGTAATCGTTACCTGAGTACTGTCAGTCAATCCGGTGTGGCTCTTCGCATTTACGGTAATGGTTACTGCTTCTCCATTTCGCTTAAGACTTTTTACCTTAAGAAGGTCTTCATCAGAAATTTCAACCGTTACTGAATTTCCCAGCTCATCTGCCGCCTTAGCCTGAACAAGGGTATATACTTTATCTTTAGTTAATTTTGCTGCTTCACTTAATCTAACAAAGGCATCCTTTGCTGTTACTGTAGGCTGTCCAATATCGTTAATCATTACCTTCTCTGTAAAACTGTTTCCATCCTCATCCGTTGCTGTAATGGTATACTCTCCATTCTTCACTGCCTTATAGGTACCTGCCCATGTAGCTTCAATCCCATTATTTAAAAGAACTGTTTTTGAACCATCAGGCAATTGGATTTCCACTGTTTTTACTTTTGCATTTGTG
>JBJELS010000066.1:0-3269 GCA_051879275.1 Lachnospiraceae bacterium | reverse complement strand
GGAAAGAGCGCTCAAGAGCAATCGTTACGATACCATCGATGAAAAGGTGGAGAATATGAACCTGAGACGCTTGAATCCGGTTACCTATCGGGATCACTCCAATTTTTCCTATCGTTTGGATGGTAACAATGTGGATATTGATACAGAGAATGTGGAGCTGGCCTCCAATCAGATTAAATACCAGGGACTGATGGGCAGTATTTCGCAGGAATTTGCCAATTTACAGGCGGTAATGAAGTAGGAGGAATAGACTATGGGAATGTTTGATTCTTTTGATATTAATGCGACTGGCATGACTGCCCAGCGTTTCCTTATGGACATTATCTCCCAGAACGTTGCCAATGCAAATACGACAAGAACGGCGGATGGCAGTCCTTATGTGAGAAAGGTGGTTACTTTTGTGGAGAAGGATTCACAGACACCTTTTCATCATGTGCTGAATACGGCAAGAGACCGTTACTCCGGCAAAGGAGTAAAGATTAATGGGGTTTATGAGGATACCGAGACAGAGATGAATATGGTTTATGATCCCTCCCATCCCGATGCAGATGAGAATGGATATGTAACCTATCCCAATGTCAATATTATTACGGAAATGACCAACCTTATTGATGCCAGCCGAAGCTACGAAGCTAATGCAACAGCGTTTAATGCAAGTAAATCCATTGCCATGCAGGGACTGAACATTGGAAAATAAAGAACTGACAGAGACAGTAGATAGCAGAATAAACCAATACTAAGGAGAAGACAAATGGATATATCATCGCTTTATAACGTCAATTCAGATATGATTAAAAATGTCATTTATACACAGGAGAGTGCGGCAGCAGCCGCTGTTGACTCTACTATTGATTCCGGCAATTCTTTTTCTTATATTCTTAATTCAGCAATTGATAATATTAATCTTACCAACTCCTATTTATCGGATGCAGAAAATGAAGAGCTGAAGTTTGCTCTGGGTGAAACCAATAATACCCACGATCTGATGATTGCCCTGAACAAAGCGTCAACGGCATTGCAGTATACTGTGGCAATCAGGGATAAATTCCTGGAAAGCTACAAAGAACTGATGAATATGCAGATTTAGAAATGGGTAGGAGAACATGACAGAAAGATTAAAACAAATTCCGGCAAAGATACTGGAATGGTGGAATAAATATACATCTAAGCAAAAAACGATTATCGTTTCCATTGCGGCAGGAGTGCTGGTTGCACTGGCTATTCTGATTACCATTTTAAGCCGGCCGAAATATGAGATTTTGGTCATCTGTGACAGTACGAAGGAAGCAGCTACCATAACGGAGCTTTTGGACGGTGCGGGTATTCCCTATCGGCTTTCCGATGATGGCTATCGGATTGAAGTGGAAGAGAAGCAGATTGGGCCTGCCAATCTGCTTTTGGGGGCAAATAACATCCCTACGGCCACCTTTGATATCAGTAACGTAACCAGCGGCGGATTGGGTACAACAGAATCTGACAAGGTAAAATTATACAGAGCCTATTTGGAAAAGCAGCTGGAAAGTCATCTGGAGACTATGGAGAATGTGGTTAATGCCAACGTTATTCTGAACATTCCTGAGGATGATGGTACCATGATTGCTCAGGAAAAGGATTCCTCGGCTGCGGTCATTCTGGAGCTGAATGATTCCCTGACGGATGATCAGGCAACCAGTATTGCCCAGTACGTGAAGACGGCTCTGGGTAACGAGAATGTAAAAACCATTACTATCAGTGATACCAAAGGAAAGCTGCTCTTTTCCGGGGATGACAATCAGTCCATTACCGGTACGGCCAGCAGTCAGCTGAACGTGAAGCAGCAGACAGAGGAGGTACTTCAGGGAAACATCAAGAAGGTACTTCTGGGAACGAATGAATATAATCTGGTGGAAGTATCCAGTAATTTACAGTTGGATTTCTCTACAGTAGAGGATGTTACCCATTTGTTCTATGCACCTGATGGACAGACCCAGGGTGTGCTCAGCCATGAGGATATTTATGAATCTGAAAATACAGGTGTAACCGGTGGGGTACCGGGGACAGATTCTAATAATGAAGACAATACTGACTACATGATCAGTGATTACCAGGACAGTAGCTCTACGGTGTCGGAAATTTCCAGGGATTATCTTCCTAATGAGAAGATGACCACAACCAAGATTCCGGCAGGCCTGATTAAATATGATGAATCCTCTCTTTCCGTTGCGGCCATCAAGTATCGTGTGCTGAAGGAAGAGGATGCCAAGAATCAGGGGCTGCTGGACGGAATCAGCTGGGAAGATTATAAGGCACAGAATCAGGAGAGAGTCAAGCTGGAGGTAGATGAGGATATTGTGGATTTGGTAGCCAAGGCATCCGGCATCAGTGCGGATAACATTTCCTTTGTTGCCTATGAAGAACCCATGTATATCGATGCAGAAGGGCTGGCAATTACCCCTACAGATATTCTGCAGATTATTCTTATCGTTCTGATTTTGGGGCTTCTGGCCTTTGTCATTATCCGAAGCATGAGGGCGGACAGAGAGGCCGTGGAAGAGGAAGAGGTTTCCGTGGAGAGCCTTCTGCAGTCTACCCAGGACAGTGGACTGGAGGATATTGAGGTTGAGGCTAAGTCAGAAACCAGAAAGCTTATCGAAAAATTTGTCAATGAAAATCCTGAGGCTGCAGCAAACCTGCTGCGTAACTGGCTGCAGGAGGATTGGGGCTAGGACTGCTTAAGCTTCCCTGACCGTTGACAAGGAGGAAAACTATGGCACGAACGGGAGAGGACAAAATGTCCGGACTTCAGAAATCAGCTATTTTGCTGATCAGTCTGGGACCGGAAAAGTCCGCCAATATTTTTAAACATCTGAAGGAAGAAGAAATAGAAGAGCTGACCTTGGAAATTGCCAATACCCGAAATGTAACCACTCAGATTAAGGAAGAGGTTATTGGGGAATTTTATCAGCTCTGTCTTGCACAACAGTATATAGCAGAGGGTGGCATTGGTTACGCCAAGGAGCTGCTGGAGAAGGCTTTGGGAGCAGAGAAGGCGGTTTCGGTAATCAGCAAGCTTACAGCTTCCCTGCAGGTTAAACCCTTTGAATTTGTAAGAAAAACGGATGCCTCTCAGCTGCTTAACTTTATTCAGGATGAGCATCCTCAGACTATCGCATTGATTTTGTCTTACATGTCGCCGGGACAGGCATCTATGATTATTTCCGCACTTCCGCCTGAACGTCAGGCAGATGTGGCAAAGAGGGTAGCGTTAATGGATAGAACCAGTCCGGATA
>JBJELS010000065.1:0-3293 GCA_051879275.1 Lachnospiraceae bacterium | reverse complement strand
GTGACTATTATCCGGAAGCACCGGAGGAAGGAATCTATATTTTTGAAGAGGACGTGGAAGTGGGCAGCGATGCCATTGAAGCTCTGGGACTTAGGGATACTGTGTTTGAATATGAGGTAACCTCAAATCGTGTGGACTGCTACAGTGTACTGGGAATTGCCAGAGAGGCGGCAGCTACCTTTAATAAGCCCTTTAAGGCACCGGTAGTGGAGGTGAAAGAAAATCAGGAAAAGGTGGAAGACTATATTCAGGTAGAAGTAGTGGATAAAGACCTGTGCAGCCGTTATTGTGCCAGAGTCTGCACTAAGATCAAGATCGGACCTTCACCCAAATGGATGCAGAGAAGACTGGCCGCCAGCGGTATTCGTCCCATTAATAATCTGGTGGATATAACCAACTATGTTATGGAGGAGTATGGGCAGCCCATGCACGCCTTTGATCTGGGTACCATAGCCGGGAAGAAAATCGTTGTAAAACGGGCAAAGGATGGAGAAGAATTTCAGACCCTGGATGGTCAGATACGAAAACTGGATTCGGAAATCCTGATGATTTGTGACGGAGAAAAAGAAATTGGCATTGCCGGTATTATGGGAGGCGACAATTCCAAAATTACGGATGAAGTGAAAACCGTTCTTTTTGAAGCAGCTACCTTTAATGGAGCCAATATCCGAAAATCTGCCAAGCGCCTGGGCTTAAGAACCGATGCTTCCGGAAAGTTTGAAAAGGGATTAGACCCCAGAAATGCCGAGGCAGCCATAAACAGAGCCTGCCAGCTGATTCAGCAGCTGGGCTGTGGAGAAGTGGTAAGCGGAATGGTGGACGTATGTCAGCCCTTAAAGGAATTAAACAGAATTAAATTTGATCAGGATCGAATCAACGGACTTCTGGGAACCCATATCGACAGGGAAACCATGATGAATATTTTCACCCGGCTGGAGCTGGAATATGATGAAGCAAAAGGAGAACTGATTATTCCCTCCTTCCGTCAGGATTTAGAGGGAATTGCAGATATTGCAGAAGAGGTGGCCAGATTCTACGGCTACGATAAAATTCCCATGACCCTACCCAGTGGAGAAGCCACCACGGGCAAGCTGCCCTTTAAGCTTCGTCTGGAGGAGAAGGCCAGAGATATTGCTGAATTTTGCGGCTTTTCACAGGGAATGTGTTATTCCTTCGAGAGTCCCAAGGTATTTGATAAGCTGACTTTGCCGGAGGATGACCCTCTAAGAAAGGCTATTGTAATTGCCAATCCCCTGGGAGAGGATTATTCCATTATGAGAACCATTTCCCTTAATGGGATTCTTACCTCCCTGGCAACCAATTATAATCGCAGAAACAAAGATGTACGCCTTTATGAATTGGGGAATATTTATTTGCCGAAGTCCCTTCCCTTAACAGAGCTTCCCGAAGAAAGAATGCAGCTCACTCTGGGATTTTACGGGGAGGGAGATTTCTTCACCATGAAGGGAGTGATAGAAGAATATTTTGATGCCATTGGTCTGACTAAAAAGGTCAATTATGAGCCTAAGGCAGGAAAGGTATTCCTTCATCCCGGACGTCAGGCGAATATTCTTTATGAAGGAGTCGTTTTGGGTTATCTGGGAGAGGTACATCCGGCTGTTCTGGATAATTATGATCTGGGGACCAGGGCTTATGTTGCGGTTTTGGATATGCCGGCAGTAGAGCCTTTTGCAACCTTCAGCCGAAAGTATGAGGGAATCGCCAAATATCCTGCGGTGACCAGAGATATCAGTATGGTTGTGCCTAAAGAGATTCTTGCGGGGCAAATTGAAGCCGTATTTGCACAGAGGGGCGGCAAGCTGCTGGAGTCCTATACCCTTTTTGATATTTATGAAGGAGTCCAGATTAAGCCGGGCTTTAAATCTATGGCCTATTCTCTGGCCTTCAGAGCAAAGGACAGAACTCTGAGTGAACAGGATGTAACAGCTGCAATGAAGAAGATTTTAAATGGCTTGGAAAGCATGGGGATAGAATTAAGGCAGTAGAATAACGGAAAATCAATTAGGAAGAGGAGAAAGAATGGAACGAAAAAATGTTTGGAATACCTATACCAAAAAGCAGCTGAAGGAAGTGGATGCTTTTGGAAAAGAATATATGAATTTCCTGGACCATGGTAAAACCGAGAGAGAATGTACCGAGCTGGTGGTCAATATGATTGAGAAGGAAGGCTTTGTGGAGCTGAGTCAGCTTCGTAAGGAAGGACGAATGCTGAAACAGGGTGACAAGGTTTATGCGGTATGTATGAATAAAAGTGTAATTCTGTTTCAAATCGGCTCTAAGCCCATGGTAGAAGGGATGAATATTCTGGGAGCACACATTGATTCTCCCAGGTTGGATGTGAAGCAGAATCCTCTGTATGAGGATGGAGGAGTGGCTTATCTGGATACGCACTATTATGGAGGGGTAAAGAAATATCAGTGGGTAACCCTTCCTCTGGCGATTCATGGAGTTGTGGTAAAAAAAGACGGTACTACGGTAGAAATCAATGTAGGTGAGGACGAAAACGATCCTGTATTCTTTATTTCGGATTTATTGATTCATCTGGCCTCGGAGCAGCTGGAGAAAAAGGCTGCCAAGGTAATTGAGGGAGAAGCCCTGGACTTGATTATCGGAAATATGCCTCTTAAGCCGGAAAAGGAAGAGGATAAGGAAGAAAAGGAGGCTGTAAAAAAGAGTATTCTGAAAATCTTAAAGGAAACCTATGATATAGAGGAAGAGGATTTTATGTCGGCAGAGCTGGAGATTGTACCGGCGGGCAGGGCCAGGGAAGCGGGCTTTGACCGCAGTCTGATTCTGGCCTATGGACATGACGACAGGGTATGTGCTTTTTCTTCCCTAAAGGCCATATTGGAGGTTGGCGAAGTGGAAAGAACTGCCTGCTGTATTCTGGTGGATAAGGAGGAAATCGGCAGTGTGGGGGCTACCGGTATGCAGTCCAGATTCTTTGAGAATACGGTTGCGGAGATACTGAATCTTACGGGAGAATACAGTGAATTAAATCTGAGAAGATGTCTGGCAGCCTCTGATATGCTCTCCTCCGATGTAAGCTCTGCCTATGATCCTACCTTTGCCTCATGCTTTGACAAGAAAAACGTAGCCTTCATGGGACAGGGAATGGTGTTTAATAAATTTACCGGAGCCAGGGGAAAAAGCGGCTCTAATGATGCCAATGCAGAATATATAGCCCATATCCGTAATCTTTTAGAGGAAGAAAAGGTGGTTTATCAGACTGCAGAGCTGGGTAAGGTTGACCTGGGTGGAGGCGGAACCAT
>JBJELS010000064.1:0-3310 GCA_051879275.1 Lachnospiraceae bacterium | reverse complement strand
GTAACCATTTTAGGGGAAGACAATGTTCCGGCAGACAGCCCTGTATTATTTGTAGCAAATCACCGTAGCTATTTCGATATCCTGCTTACCTATGTGAGAATGAAGCGTCCCTGCGGTTTCGTTGCCAAAAAGGAAATGTCTGGCATCCCTCTTCTCAGCAGCTGGATGAAAAATATCCACTGTCTGTTTTTAGACCGCAAGGACATAAAAAAGGGAATGCAGACCATTCTGGAGGGAATTGAAAAGCTGAAGAGCGGTATTTCTCTCTTCATTTTCCCTGAAGGAACGAGAAACAAAACTGCTGATACCTTCCTGCCTTTTCATGCCGGAAGCTTTAAGCTGGCAGAGAAATCCGGTTCCCCCGTTATTCCCATCGCCATCAATAATGCCGGTGATATTTTTGAAGATCATTTTCCCAAAATCAGAAAAACCCATGTGGTAATGGAATTTGGAAAGCCTGTCTATACTGCCGATATGGACAGAGAACTGAAAAAAAATCTGCCCAAGCTTTGCTTTGAGCAGATTCAGACCATGTATGAAAAAAATAAAGCCCTAGTGTAGATTTGTCTCCTTTTCCTGAAGCCAATTGATTATTTCCTCAAATTTCATGCCGTGGGAGGCTTTCAGAAGAATCGTGTCTCCCTTTTCCAGCTTTTCCTCTAATAAGGGGTAAAGCTCTTCCTTTTTCTCAATATATATGATTTCCGAGGGGATATTCTCCCCTTTATTTTCATGGGATGAGAACGCCTCCAGGGCCCCTTCGTACATGGCTTTGGAAAGCTTTCCCACACAAAACAGCAAATCCACTCTTCCTCCGGCAGCATAAGCACCGGTCTCCCAATGCATCCTTTCTTCCTCTTCTCCCAGCTCAAACATATCACCCAGAACGGCCACCCGTCTTCCTTTGGCTTCCTGCAAAAGCTCCAGAGCAGCTCTCATGGATACCGGGTTGGCATTATAACAGTCATCAATCAGTAGATAGTCCTTTACCTTAATCATATGGCTCCTTCCGGATACCGGCTCAATTCTTCCCAGTCCCCTTCGTATTTCCTCACCGGTCAGACCCAGCGCATCCGCTACAGCTGCCGCTGCCAATGCATTCAGAACCATATGCTCACCGGGCAAAGGAATATCCGCTTCTTCAACCCTGATTTTTCCCCCAATGGAAATTTGACTGCCCAAAAGTCCCCTGGAGGTTTCCTTCGTGGTATGATAATCGTTGGAAGAGTCTCTTCCAAAGGTTACTGCTTTCTCTCCCAGGGATTTCTTGAGCGTAATCAATTTATCATCGCCACCGTTAAGACAGACCAGTCCTTCCCGGTTCCAAAAATCCAAAATTTCCGATTTTGCTCGGAGAACTCCGTCTCTGTCTCCCAAATATTCCAGATGACATTCCCCAATATTTGTAATGACACAAATGTCGGGTTTGGCTATCTCACTGAGACGGTGCATTTCTCCAAACTGACTGATTCCCATTTCCAAAACCGCTAGTTCATGCTGTTGTCTTAACTGCAGCACCGTCAGGGGAAGTCCTATCTCATTATTGAAATTTCCCTGGGTTTTCCATAAATTATATTTTACCCCCAATACTCCCGCAATGCATTCCTTAGTGCTGGTCTTCCCCACACTTCCGGTAATTCCAACCACTTTAATATTCAGCTGTTTTCGATAAAATATTGCCAGATTCTTCAATGCCTGAAAACTGTTTTCCACCAGAATACAGGGCCCCGGCAAAACCTCCGGCAGGTCTTCGCAGATAACCGCCAAGGCTCCATTAACAAAAGCCTGATGAATAAAGCTGTGTCCATCTACCCTTTCTCCTCTGGCTGCAATAAATACCCCTCCGGGAATAAGCAGGCGGGAATCCAGCACCACTGCCTCAGCTTCCTTTTGCCTTCCGTTCTCAGAAAGAAGATGTATTCCGTGGATTTTCCCCCCGCAGGCACAGGCAATATTTTCTATGGTCAGATTCTTCATATCATCTCCTTTTTTAATGCAATCTCCATAATTTTTTCACATAAATCCTCAAAGCTCATCCCCATAACCGCAGCTTCCTGGGGAAGCAGTGAGGTGGGAGTCATACCGGGGAGAGTATTTGCCTCCAAACAGTACATTTGTCCCATCTCGTCCATCATAAAATCCATCCGGGCATAGCCCTTTAGGCGAAGCACCTGAAAAACCCTCTGAGCAATACCCTGTATTCTGTTTGTTTCCTCCTGGGAAAGCAAAGCCGGACAGGTCTCAATAGTACTTCCGGCCTGATACTTATTCCGATAATCATAAAAGCCCTCTATAGGGGCAATCTCAATAACAGGAAGAGCTTTCCCTTCAAGCACTCCCACAGAAAATTCTCTTCCTTTAATATAGGCTTCGATAATGATCTCATTATCATATCGAAAAGCTTCCTCCTTAGCCTGCTCATACTCTTCTTCAGTATGAACAATAAAGACACCTACACTGGAGCCTCCACAGCAGGCCTTTACCACGCAGGGCAAGGATATCTCTCTTGAATCAGCTTCTTTCTTCTTTAATTTTCTTCCCCGGGGAGTAGGAATATGATGTAGGGTAAATAATTCTTTGGTAATTCCTTTATCCATACAAAGGGCACTGCTGACCGAATCCGTTCCGGTATAAGAAATTCCCAATAAATCAAAGGCTGCCTGCAGCTTTCCATTTTCCCCGTTTTCCCCATGAAGAGCCAGAAAAACCAAATCTGCCTCCTGGCATATGGCAATAACACCGGGACCAAAAAAGCTTCTTCCTCCATCCTTGCGAAGGGCCTTAATCGTATGAATATCCGGATTTACAGTTCCGATCTTTTCCCTCTTTATGGTACAGTCCTTCCGCTCGTCGAAAACTTTTTCCCACTCTCCCTCATAGCCCAGATAAACATCCAAAAGAACGGCATCATGCCCTCTTTTTTTCAATGCCTCATAAATCATACTTCCCGAGCTTAAAGAAACATCTCTCTCTGTACTGGTTCCTCCTGCTAAAACTACTACCTTCATTTTTCCTCCCACCTGTTATTATTTTGTACTCTGCAGCAGTAAATAAAGCAATGCCGCATAGGTCTCATCTATCATTTCTTCTGCTCCCTCAGGCATATTTCGTGTTCCGAAGCTTTTTACCAGACAACGGGCATCCGGATTTCTTCCCAAAAAATAATCCAGATAGTTTTTCTGCAGCGTACTGTATTCATGATTGGTAATCACATAGTTTACCAATGCCATAATCGTCATATCCTGGAGCATTCCTTTTACATCATAAAATTCCCGTTCTTCCGAAACATAATAATGGTTTCTCACACTGG
>JBJELS010000063.1:0-3314 GCA_051879275.1 Lachnospiraceae bacterium | reverse complement strand
AAACAGGGTGATTCCCAAAAGCAGAATACTGAAAATAATCCCTACACTGTTTTTAATCAGAACGGCACTTCCCAGCCACAGACGCATGGCTCCCTCAGTCAGCTCCCCTACCCCCGGAAGAGCTTCTACGGTCTTATAGACTGCTTCCGTTTTAATCCGTTCAATAACAGGGGTAATCATTGATTGTATCAGGCCTGCTCCCGTGAGTATACCCAGAAGCAGCCTCAGTCCTGCTTTAATTCCCTTTCTCCAAAGCTCCAGCAACAGCTCCAGGCGACTTTCCTCCCAGATTCCATTCATAATGGAAAACAGTACATATCCACTGACTGCCGGAAGCAAAAAAGCTTCTAATATAATTTCCACCCCATAAATGACCAGGCAGGCCAGCTGATAATAAACTACCCCTGTAGCTGTTCCTGCCGCAATTCCCAGAACCAGAAAATAGGCGGGGAAAAAAACTTGCATAAATTCTTTAATCCGGATCAGAGTATTCTCAGCTTCCTCAAGAGTCTGCTGAAACAGACCGGTAAATAATATAATCAAAATTAAATAATTCACATAGAAGGCTATTTCTTCAATTTGTTGATTTTTAAATGCACCTTTGAAAGAAGAAAATACAGCTGAAATTAAAATAACTATTGCTATTGTAACAATAACGGACTTCCAGTTTGTCCATTCCCTGTTCAGATTCTGCCATATCCCCTCCTGAATTTTTCCAAGAAGCTCTATTCCTCTTCCTTCTATAACCAGCTTTATCATATCAAAAAAGGATATTTCCCACTGCGGATAAAGGGCTTGTACCTGTCCTTCCAAGTCCCCCAGCTCCAGCATTTTATATAACTCATTCCATTCCATTTTTACCCATTCTGCTGTCTGTTCAGCCCAGACACCTATTATGCTAAATTTTATACTGCCAGAGAGCTTCAATAATGGTGACCAGTATCGGCATCCCGGAAACCAGTATCATCATCTTTCCCAAAAGCTCTACCTGTGCAGATATGGATTGATAACCGGCATCCTTACAGATTCCGGAGGCAAACTCACATAAATAAGTAATTCCGATTATTTTAAAAAGAATTTTATAATAATATTGATTATCGGAATAAAATAATTTAATCTGTTCCAGCTGTAGCTGAATCTCCCCAATAAGGGTAATTCCTTTTCCCATCAATAAAAAGGACAGAGCTACAAGGAGCAAAACAGCTAATTCCGGCTTGTAATTTTTTAAAATAACAGTCGATATTACTCCCAGTACAGCGATTATGGTGATTTGTATAATGTCCATTCTTTCTTCCTGCCCCATTCCTTTTATAGCTGAAACAGACTTTGTATGGATTGGAAAAGACTGTAAATATTGGGGAGTATCCAGGACAGCACCAGGATTAAGCCTGCCAACGAAATCAAAAAAGCATGCTCTTCCCTTCCACTGTATTTCAAAACCTGTCCCAGAATGGTTACTAAAATTCCTACTGCTGCTATTTTAAAAATCAATCCTATTTCCACGGCTGCTCCTTTTTTATAGAAGAATTAAAACAAAAATAATTCCCAAACAGGTACTCAAGGTTAAAACTACCCTTTTCTTTTTCTCTAATTCTTCCCTCACCCTTCCGGCAAGCAGTACAAATTCTTCTATTTGACCTTCCATCATATTTTCCTGCATCTGTATTTCCTCATAACCGACGAAAGAAGCAAACTCCAATACTCTGGATTGTTCCTCCTGCGACAGCGTAGATTCCTTCATATAGCTTCTCCATTTTTCTCTCCAGAGTCCGGCAAAGCTTTCTCCTTTCCCGGCTTCCATTTCTTCGCTGATTTCTTCCAGGATTCTGCCTGCCTCTCCTGAAAGCTTTTCTCCCGAGGCCTGACAGGCATAGGGCAAGGGCTGTCTTTTAAAGGTGATTTCACTTTTCATCAGCCTGAACAGATAGGCCATGCGTTTCAGCTCTTCTATTCTCCTTTTCTCTTTTTCCAGATAAAGATATCCTAAGCCGAAGCTGCCGCCAATCAGCAGTATTCCTCCCAGTAAATCCGTCAAGCCAAGTCGCCTCCCTGATAAATTTTATGACAATATCTTCCTTCTTTTCTTTCCAAAATGAGTATTCGCCCAAATACTCTTTCCTCCCAAAGTCTTCTGAACATCCTTCTTTTTCTGATTTCCTCCACACTGCTTCCATGTACCGTAGCCATTATGCTGCAGCCGCAGCCGGCTAACCGAAGCAACGCCTTTATCTCCCTTATACTTCCCAGCTCATCCACAGCAATCACCTGGGGACTCATGGAACGCAGCAGACAAATCATTCCATCCGCCTTAGAGCAGGAATCAATAACATCTGTTCTTAATCCTATATCCAGCTGAGGTATCCCCTGATAGCAGGCAGCCAGCTCTCCTCTCTCATCCACCAGCCCTACTACTCTTCCTGAGCTTTTTTCAGAGCCATCGGATATACGTCGTACCAGATCCCGCAGTAAAGTGGTCTTTCCCGCTCCCGGCGGAGAAACAATCAGTGTACTGTGTAAAACCCCATTTTCATAAAGGAGAGGAAATATTTCTTCTCCTGCCTTCTTACATTCGCGTGCAATTCTAATATTTAAACTGGATATATTTTTTATTGTCTGGATTTCTCCGTGTAAATCTGTAACGGCTTCTCCGCATATCCCTACACGGTGTCCCCCCTGTAAAGTAAGATAGCCATTCCGCAATTCCTTTTGAAAGGCATACCGGGAATCCTTACACCAGTAATCCACCAGCTCCTGTATCTGTCTAAAGCTCATGCAATAGGCCGCTTCTTTCTTTTTTATGCTTTTTCCTTCCGCATCTAAAAACCATTCTTCCTCTCCCGTCCGAAGAATGACCGGCTTGTCTGCCCTGATTCTGATTTCCTCAAGTGAATTTTTTTTTACGATATTTTCCCAAAAGCTTCTGGCTTGCAAAGGAAAATTTTTAATCAGTTCTCTTCCCTGAACCATGCTCTTCCCTCCCTTTAGACCACCTTCTACTCTCCTATATATATGACCCTGTCCAAAAGATATTCCGGTATTTTCTGCACATGATTTTATACAATTTTTGTCAGAATTACTCCTTTACAGAGAAGGATAGGAATGTTAATATAATATCAAACCAGATATCAGTAATCATTACTATTATATATTTTTTCAAACGAAAGGAGGAAATAATATGGCTTTTAGATGTTCTGTATGCGGATATATTTATGGTGAGGAAAAACTTCCGGATTCTTATGAGTGTCCGGTGTGTCATCAGACAGGCAGATTTGAACCATATACGAAAGAAGATCACGAGCTTCCGGAAACATCAG
>JBJELS010000062.1:0-3316 GCA_051879275.1 Lachnospiraceae bacterium | reverse complement strand
GATGATGTTTACAAGAAAAGCCAGTCCATCATGTATGTGGGAGACAAGGAAAATGCCAATACGGATTCGGCACTGGTCTCAACCAAGAGAAGCCTTGTGTTTAATCAGCTGAATAAGGAGCTCTATCAGAAGTTTTTTATGACTACGGAAGAGATACAGGCCTGTCGGGACGGCTATATCTATGTGCATGATATGTCTGCCAGAAGAGATACCATGAACTGCTGTCTCTTTGATGTGGAAAATGTGCTTTCCGGCGGCTTTGAAATGGGGAATATCTGGTACAATGAGCCGAAGACTCTGGACGTTGCCTTTGATGTTATCGGGGATATTGTACTGAGTGCGGCCAGTCAGCAGTATGGCGGCTTTACCGTACCCAGTGTAGACAATATACTGGAGCCCTATGCGGAAAAATCCTACCGAAAGCTGAAGGAGAAATATTTATCTTTGGGGGTTTCACAGGAGGTGGCTGAAGCAGAGGCCATGAAGGATGTGGAAAAGGAGATGGAGCAGGGCTTCCAGGGATGGGAGTATAAGTTTAATACTGTTGCCAGCAGTCGTGGAGACTATCCTTTTATTACCGTAACGGCAGGAACCGGAACCGGTAAATTTGCGCAAATGGCTACTATCGTGATGTTAAGAGTAAGAAAAGGCGGGCAGGGAAAGAAGGAATGTAAGAAGCCGGTTCTTTTTCCCAAGATCGTATTTCTTTATGACGAAAATCTTCACGGACCCGGTAAGCCGTTGGAGCATGTTTTTGATGCCGGTGTGGAATGCTCTGCCAAAACCATGTATCCGGACTGGCTGAGCCTTACCGGAAAAGGCTATGTGGCCAGTATTTATAAACAATATGGTAAGATTATTTCTCCTATGGGCTGCCGTGCCTTTTTATCTCCCTGGTATGAACGGGGAGGAATGCACCCGGCAGACGATAAGGATACCCCTGTGTTTGTGGGACGCTTCAATGTGGGAGCCGTTTCCTTGCATCTGCCTATGATTTTAGCTAAGGCCAGACAGGAGAGCAGGGACTTTTATGAGGTTTTAGACTATTACCTTAATCTGATTCGCCAGTTACATATTCGTACCTATGCTTACCTGGGAGAGATGCGTGCATCCACCAATCCGCTTGCCTATTGTGAAGGGGGATTTTTAGGAGGGAATCTGAAGCTTACGGATAAGATTAAGCCCCTGTTAAAAAGTGCAACAGCCTCCTTTGGCATCACGGCACTGAACGAGCTGCAAATGCTTTATAATGGTAAATCACTGGTTGAAGACGGTGCTTTTGCCCTGGAAGTAATGGAGCATATCAATAAAAGAATTATTCAGTTTAAAGAAGAGGATGGTAATTTGTATGCCATCTACGGAACACCCGCGGAGAACCTCTGTGGTCTGCAGGTTCAGCAGTTTAGAAAGAAGTACGGAATTATAGAAGGCGTTTCTGACAGAGAATATGTAAGCAACAGCTTCCATTGCCATGTAACGGAGGATATTACACCTATTGAAAAGCAGGATTTGGAGAACCGCTTTTGGAATCTTTCCAATGGAGGGAAGATTCAGTATGTAAAATATCCCATCGATTACAATGTTCAGGCAATTAAGACGTTAATTTATCGTGCCATGGATATGGGCTTTTATGAAGGAGTTAACCTCAGTCTGGCCTATTGTGATGATTGCGGACATCAGGAGCTGGAGATGGATGTATGCCCTAAATGCGGAAGCAGAAACCTGACGAAGATTGACCGGATGAACGGCTATTTATCCTATTCCAGAGTTCACGGAGATACCAGATTAAATGATGCAAAGATGGCAGAGATCGCAGAAAGGAAGTCCATGTAATTATGCGCTATCATAATATAACCAGGGATGATATGCTTAATGGAGACGGGCTCAGGGTTGTTCTTTGGGTAGCCGGCTGCAGCCATTGCTGTAAGGAATGTCAGAATCCGGTAACCTGGGATCCGGATGGAGGACTTTTGTTTGATGAGGCTGCCAAAGCAGAAATTTTTGAACAGCTGGACAAATCCTATATTTCAGGGATAACTTTTTCCGGAGGAGATCCGCTGCATCCGGCAAACAGCCTGGAAGTGAAGGAATTAATGGCAGAAATTAAGGAAAAGTATCCCGATAAAACCATTTGGCTATATACCGGCTCGCAATGGGAGATGATCAGGCACATGCCTTTAATACAATATGTGGATGTCTGTGTAGATGGAGAATTTAGGGTTGAGCTTAAGGACCCTAAGCTCATGTGGAAGGGAAGCTCCAATCAGAGAGTGATTGATGTACAGGCTTCTCTGCTAAAAGAAAATGAAGAATCTCCCGTTTTGCATTGCGGCGATTATAAATAAGGGGTATAATGCAGAGGTATCAGAGGATTTCTGATACCTTTCACAAATTAAGGAGGCTATCATGCAGCGAATTGCTCAGTTTTTTAAGGTGGGTTTTGCCGAATTTGAAAAGGGAATGGGAGCTTTGTTTCCCCAGCTGGGGGAGGAACAAATCAGAGAAATGTATGAGAAGATTTTACTCCCTAAAAGAGCCACAAAGGGAAGTGCGGGATATGATTTTTTCAGCCCCTTCGACTTTTGTCTTAAGCCCGGTGAGACCATAAAAATTCCCACCGGTATTCGTGTAAAGATGGAAGAGAACTGGGTGTTAAAGCTGTATCCCAGAAGCGGCTTGGGATTTAAATATCGGCTGCAGCTGAATAATACAGTAGGAATCATAGACAGTGATTACTATTTTTCGGATAATGAAGGCCATATTTATGCAAGGATCACTAATGATTCTAATGAGGGAAAGGAGCTGGTGCTGAAGCAGGGTGATGGATTTATGCAGGGAATCTTTCTGGAATACGGAATTACACTGGATGACGAAGCAGACGGAATTAGAAACGGAGGCTTTGGAAGTACGGGGCAGCAAAGATAAGTCTGTTCAAAATAAATTAGAATAAGGAAAGAGGAGAAATAAATAGAGTATGTTTAAAATTATAACGGATTCAACTACAGATTTACCCAAAGAATATATCGAAAGAGAGAAGTTAAAGATTGTACATTTGTCCTATCTTATTGATGGAGAGACATTTACCGGCGATAAGCAGCTACCGGTTAAGGAGTTTTACGATAAAATGCGTAAAGGAATGATGCCTACCACCTCTCAGGCCAATCCGGAAGATGTGAAAAGGGTTCTTGAGGAAGAGCTGAAGGACTGCAAGGAGATTCTCTGCCTGGCTTTTTCTTCAGGACTAAGCGGAACCTGTAACAGCTTCCGTATAGCGGCAGAGGAATTAATGGAGGAGAATAAGGACTGCAAAATCATT
>JBJELS010000061.1:0-16244 GCA_051879275.1 Lachnospiraceae bacterium | reverse complement strand
TAAGCTCAGCTGATACATCAGCTCCGCCCCCTGCTTTAATCTCTTCAATGATTTTACTCAGTGTCCCCAGATATTCATTCCAGTTGCTTTTTGCTGCCAAATCCTCCACGGTTATAGTACTCTTTCCCAGGGCGGTCAGTTGGTTATTAATGGCTGTTTCACAGGCCTGTCTGGCATTCTCATACTCGGCTTGCTTCGTCGCCTCCGCCTGCTCCTTCTGTAATTTATCGTCCGTCAATTGGGTGGCATCAAACCCACCGAGCTCCGTTTGGGCAGAGCTCAATTTGGTCTGTGCCGCAGTCAGCTGTTCCGCCGCCTGACTCTTTGCCGTTTCCGCATTTTTCAAGGCGTTCTCTTTATCCGCACTGTCACTGACGCCTGCTGTAGTAATGGCAATCTGCTTTGCCAGAGAATCCACTGTGGCCTGTGCACTCTCCACCTTCTGTCTGGCCTCGTTAATACGGTTTTGATAAGTATTTGTTCCCGAAATATTCCCACTTTGGATATTCTGATAGGACTGCTGGGAAATATCTCCCGAAAGCAGCTCCGTGGTATAAGCCAGTATCAGCTCATCCAGCTTATCCTCTGCTGCCTTCAGTTCCTCACTTTCCTTATCCTCCAGATAGAACAGTACCTGATCCTTTTCCACCACATCCCCTTCTTTAACTGCCACACTGGCGATTACACGGCTTTCCTGTATACTCACCTTGTAAGGGTCATCTGCCGTTAAGGTACCTGTTCCCCGTATCTTGGCTGTAACCGTTCCCGGCTCAACCATTTCCGTAGCCACCTCCGGCAGAGAATAATTCATAATGGTATTGGAAAAAAAAGTCAATACCAGCATAATGGAAAGAAAAATTATCGCAATATTCTTTATCCAGTCTTTTCTCTTGTTCATAGTCTCCTCTCATTCCTGCCGCCCGGCGGCCTGTTATCCTTTTATTCCTCCCTGGTAGGCAATACCCTCTACCAGATATTCTTCTCCATACAAAAATACCAAAAGAGTGGGTACCATATAAATGGTTGCCACTGCAAAGGCCAAACCGATTTCTCCGGAATTGATTTTGGATAAAAATACCGACAGCGGGTGCATCTGTTCATCCGACAAAAGAATCAACGGCTGCTCCACCATATTCCAATAATCAATAAAAACCAGAATTGCCACACTGCTTAAAGCCCCCTTACACAGCGGCAAACAGATTTTCCCAAAGATCTGCCACTCTCCTGCCCCATCAATTTTTGCGGCTTCAAACATGGATGAAGGTATCCTCCGCATATATTTGGTCAGCAGGAATACCGCATAAGGTGAAAAGATTCCCGGAAGCCAAATGGCCCATCTGGTATCCAGTATATTCAGCCAGCCTGCCACTAAAAAATTAGGTACAAGGGTTACCTGATAAGGCATCAGCATCAGAATAATATAGGAAAAAAATATAATCTCTCTGACCCTTCCCCTGTATCGGGTGAAGCCATAGGAGGCCAGGCAGGCCACCGCCAGCTGAAAAACCACAATAGGTGCCACCAGAATAACGGAATTCCAAAACTTAATCAGATAGTCGGGACTTTTTAATAAAACGGTTATGTACTGGCTGAAGGAAACCATATCCGGAATAAATTTCAAATTGACGGTTTCCGAAATAAACTGTTTTGCCCCCGTTTTTGATACTGAAAAAATCATTCCGTAATTGGAAGTAATTTCTGCTTTTCCCATAAAGGAATTGCAAATTGTAAATACAATGGGAATAATGAATATCCCCGTGAACACAATCAGAAATACGGTCAGCATACCCAGCCACAGCTTTCTTGTCATCCGTTTTCTGACCCTGCTTTTTATCCGGTCACGCATCTTCCATATCCTTTCCAAAATAATATTCTGTTAAAAAAAGGATACCAATAATCACAATCATAAACAGGCACATAATAATTGCCGCTGCCGAAAGCTTCTGATAATCCAGCGAGCGAAAGGTATTATTCATAAAATGCTGCATAAGATATAGGGAATCGAAGGGATAGTCTCCCGTCAGCATATATACCTCACGAAAAACCTTGAAGGAATTAATTAAGGATAATATTGTAACAAATAAAATGGTTGAGGACAGATACCTAAGCTTGATGGAAAAGAAAATCTGCCAGCCCCTGGCACTTTCCAGCTGGGCCACCTCGATAATTTCCTTGGGGATATTACTGATGGCTGCCATAAAAAGAATCATATTATATCCCAGATTTTTCCAGATAAACAAAAGTACCAGAATCACCTGTGCATATTCCGATTTAAACCAGTCAATCTTATTACTGCCAAAGTATTGCATAAACTCATTAACCACACCATTATAATGGAACAGCACCTGCCAAATCAATACTACCGAAGCAATGGGAACCATCATGGGGCTGAGTAAAAGTGTCCGAAATCGACTTTTCCAGGGAATGGCCTGTTCCAGTGCAAAGGCCAGTATCATGGATAAAACTACTGCCAGCGGCACGGCCACAGCCGAAAACTTCAGTGTATTCTGCGCAGCCAGCCGAAAGGCTGAATTGTTCCAAACGCTGATAAAATTATCCAGAAACACAAATTCATGCTGAATCGGATTATTTACTACGGAATAAAAGCCCACCACACCGAAAGGGAGTACAAAAAAGAGAAGCACACCCAATACACTGGGGAAAAGAAACAATAAGCTTTTTCTCTTAATCTTATCCTGTCTTATATTTCCCCTTCTTTTTTTTCTTCTTACTAACTTTTTTTTCACTGTATTCTATCCTTTTACCTCTCACATTTCCAGAAAAATGCACTATAGCCCGGCAAAAGGCTTCCTCCGCCGAAATCATGCTCACTGCCGGTAAGTAAGTCCACTGCCCTGCCGCAGCCTGCATCAAAATGGGCTGTATAGGCTTCACTGTCCGCATTTATGGCTACCAGCACTCTTTCTCCCTCTGTTTTTCTCTCAAAAATACACTGCTTATTGGTCAATACTACCGAGCGGAAGCTGCCGTAATTCAAAGCATGAGAATTTTTCTTTGCTTCTGCCAGTCGGGAAATAAACTCCGTCAGTTCATTCCATAGGGGTGCTTCGTAGCTTAATCTCAGGGAGGGGTCTCCCTGACTCTTATCCCCGTTGGCTCCCCACTCACTGCCGTAATAGACACAGGGAATCCCCGGCATTCCAAAGGCAAGTGCATAAACCAGAGGAAGATGGGCTTTATTCTGCAGTATGGTTGCAATCCGGCTTACATCATGATTATCCACAAAAGAAAGCAGATGCTTTCCCCGGTATAAAGTCCAATCCTCCGGCCCGAACTGGCGCAGCAGAGAATGATTGATTTCAAACATATTCATACTGTTAAAGCTGGAATAGAGACCCTTATAGCATTCATAATTGGTTGCCGAATGCAGCATCTCATCGTTTACCAGCACCTTGTAATCTCCGTGAAGCATTTCTCCCAGCAGGAAGAAATCCTGCTTCTTCTCCTCACAAAATCTGCGCAGTCGGCGAACAAAGTCATGATCCAGACAGTAGGCAACATCCAATCGAAGCCCATCGATATCAAATTCCTTAATCCACAATTCTATACTTTCAAAGAGATACTGAATTACCGGCTCGTGCCCTAGATTCAGCTTCACCAAATCGTAGTTGCCCTCCCAGCCTTCATAATATAATCCGTCCTGATAAGGGGAGTTGCCGTTAAAGTCCAGATGAAACCAGTCCTTATAGGGAGAATCCCATCTGTTTTTCAACACATCCTGAAAGCCGAAGAAGCCTCTTCCCACATGGTTGAATACTCCGTCCAGAACTACTTTTATCCCTTCCCGATGCAATTTATCCACAACCTGCTTAAAATCCTCATTGGTTCCCAGACGACAGTCCAGCTTCCGGTAATCTCTGGTGTTATAGCCATGAGTATCGGATTCAAAGACAGGAGAAAAATAGATGGCATTACACCCCAGCTTCTTTATATGAGGAATCCACTCCTCTACCTTTAAAATACGGTGATTCAGCACTCCGTCATTGTCAAAGGGAGCCCCGCAAAATCCCAGGGGATAGATTTGATAGAACACACTTTCATAAGCCCACATAATTTGTCCTCCACGTTTACATAATATCTATTGACCAATGCGGTATTTTTACCATTTTTCCCAATCATTTCCATATGCTTGTGGATAACTCTGTGGAAAACTAAAAAAATCTGTTTTTTTAGAGAAATCCACCATTTCCACATAGTTATCCACAGCTTTTCACCTGTCTAAGGTGTATAAAATCAGTGTCAACGCCCATGACACATATGTCATAATAGCAATTTCAAGATAATTTTAAGCAAAATATGGTTACAAAAGCATTACTATCCACATCCGTCATTCCTGTTCAGTATATCTTACTTTAGCATAAGCTACAACCATTCATTCCAGAATTTTTCCACTTCATGGGAAATGGTATCAATTCCCGTCTCCCGGTATTCCTTCCACTCCCTGGGAAACATTCTGATATAGGTATGCTGAAGGAAACGCTCATCCAAAAGAGCTACGATTCCCAAGTCCTGATTTGTCCGAATTACTCTACCCGCAGCCTGTAAAACCTTATTCATTCCCGGATAGCGATAGGCATATTCAAAGCCCATCCCATCCCTTTCCTGAAAGAATTTTTTCAGAATTTCCCGTTCAGTGCAGACCAGGGGCAGCCCTGTCCCCACCAGTATGGCACCAATCAGACTGTCTTCCTTTAAATCAATTCCTTCACCGAAGATTCCTCCCATAATACAGAAGCCAAGAAGGCTCTTTTCCTCTGTCTCCTCAGACGGCATAAAATGCTTTTCTATCTTTAGATGCAGATTACCTGTAAAATGTTTCAAAAAATTTTCTCTTTCTTCTTCCCTCATAAATTCTTTTTGCTTCAGGCATTCTGTCTCTCCCTTTTGATTAAAGCTTTTTTCATAAATTCTGCTGATTTCCTCCAGCATTTGATAGGAGGGAAAGAAAACCAGATAGTTACCCTGTCTTTCCTTCACAATCTGATGGATATAGGAGGCAATACGATAATACTCCTCCGGTCCTCTGCGGGAATACTTGCTGGTTACATCCCGCGCAATAAACAGACCGCACCGGGAAGGATTAAAGGCTGTGGGAGCATAGATTTCATAGTCCTTTTCTTCTCCGCCCAGAAGCTTCTTATAATATTGTATGGGAAGCAAGGTGGCGGAGAACAGAATACTGCTCCTCCCCTTATCCATGCAGCTCTTTAATTTTTGTGATGGATCGACGCAAAACAGCTTTAATTTAAAATTGTCTGTTTCAGTCAACTCACTGTAAATCACATAATCATCCTGGATTCCCTCATAGATAAGCAGAAAGTGAGAAATCTGAAAATAAAAGGACAATACCTCTTCTTTGACCGGTGTATCATTATGATTTTCCAGATATTTTGCTATCCCGGAGGATAATCGGTTCAGCTCCCGAATAAAGTCTTCGATGCTTTCCCATTCCTTTACTCCTTCTGTCTCCCGTTTCAGAGAAAGCAGCTGGCGATTACATTTCTCCAGTTGTCTTTCTATTTTAGCGGAATAAGGCTTAATCTGCCTTTTCAGCGTAAGAAAATCTTCTTTTATCAAGGAAGCACTGTACATTTCTCTTCCCCGCTCCACCAGATTATGTGCTTCATCAATCAGAAAAATCCCTCTCCCTTTTCTTTCAGCAAAAAAACGCTTTAAATAAACATGGGGATCGAAAAGATAATTATAGTCACCGATTATCCCATCAGCAAAAAGGCTGCACTCTAAGCCCAGCTCGAAGGGACAGACCCGATATTGTTCAGCGTACTTTTCAATAATTTCTCTGGTAAAGCTCTCCTCTGCGGTAATCAGGGCATATACTGCATCATTGATTCGATCGAAATGTCCCTTTGCATAAGGGCAGTTGTCCGGATTGCACTGTACCTCATCCTGAAAGCAGATTTTATCCTTAGCAGTCAATATAATTGTTTTAAACCTCAGTCCATTGTGAATCAGCAGTTCAAAGGCCTGCAAAGCCGCTGTCCGGGTAATGGTCTTGGCCGTCAGATAAAAAAGGCGGTCTCCCAGTCCCTCTCCCACAGCTTTTACTGTGGGAAAAACGGTAGACAGTGTTTTCCCCACACCGGTAGGGGCTTCCAAAAACAGCTTTCTTTCGTGGTAAATGGTTCGATATACGGCAGAAACCAGTTCCTTTTGTCCCTTTCGGTAGGAATAGGGGAAATCCAGTTCCTTGATGGATTTCTGCCGTATACTCTCCCACTGAACCTGATAATCTGCCCACTTTTTATATTGACTAATAAGGTCATCAAACCAGTTCTTTAATTCCTTTATGCTATATTCCTGAAAAAAATACTTGATTTCTTCCGTATCCATATTACAATAGGTTATTCGGATACGAATGGTGTCCAAATGGGTTAATTTCTGCAGTGTCTGAATTTTCTTTCGGGACTCTTCTTCTCCCTTGGTCTGTTCTTTAATCCTGCAGGCATACAGATGAGCATAGCATTTAGCCTGGGCCAGATGTACCGGCTCAGGCTCTGTGATTTTTGCCAAATCTCTATAGGTTCCCTTAATTTCATCAATGGTTATCTGATCCGGCAAAAGGATAATCCCGTCTGCTCTTCCCTCCACTAAAATCTCATATTCTTCGTTTGCCTCCCGAAAGCTTAGGGGTATCTCTGCATGATATTCGCTGCCCATTCGCCGCTGAAGCATACGGTGTATCCTTCCGCCTTCTGCCATGGCATTTTCCACTGATATCCTTCCCCGGTTATCCAGATCGCCGCTTCTTAGAAGAAACTCCACCAGATTGCGGACGGATATGCGTATTTGTCTGGTTGGAATCGTTGACCGCGTTGACATAGGCACCTCTCTACTCTTGTTCTTCCATAAATTCAATCATATCCGACCTGAACCGTAAAGGCAACAGCTGCTGTTGAAGCTTCAGATTTTCTCTTTCCTTAATGGATACAGAGTGAACAAAGCGGCGAAACAGCTCCTGTATCTGTTCTTCCTTATGAGAATAAATAAGGGGGTGATTCTGTGGCTTTTGTTCACGGAATAAATAATAATCTCTTCCTCTCTCATGAACCAGATATATTCCTCTTACCTTATCCTTGATCATAAAATTTTCTCCCGGAAAGCGATCCGTGAAATGCTCTCCCAAGAAAGGAAGCACCTCATTTTGGGGCTCTATTTCGCTGTATAATACTCCGCTCTCCAGTTCAGCAAACCGTACAAAGCCTTTGTAATGGTGAGCTTCATTACAGACCTTCTGCCTAAGCCTTGCTGTAAGATTCACATAGGGATCCTGCAGATAGTACATCAGCTCCCCTGTATATGCGCCTGCCAGACCGCGGGCTATGGTATGATAAACTGCATCTCCCCTTTTTTCATCCTCACTTGCCATGGCATACCAGAGACTTTCTACCGTATAGCTGCCAAACCTTCTGCGAAGACTCCGGTCAACCCTGACTGCCTTTTTTGGGTCAGTCTTTATCTCTCTGTAGTCTGAAAAAAGCCGATAGTTTTCCACTTCCCCTAATTGAATGTGTGTGGTATTGGGATTCAGCTTCCATTCGTAGGCTGTGTAAACCCCGGTGAGAATCCCCTCCGAGGTGGGCTGACAAAGCAAAATCGTTTCTGTCATTTTCCCCCTCCTTCTTCCTCGAATAATAGCGGTTAGCTTTCGTTTGTCCTGCCAGGTAAAGCTTTCCTTTAACCGGCGGAAAAGTTTACATCATCAAAGAGCGACAGCTGGCGATAGGTAACTGACGAGGCATCAAAGGGCAGACGTTCCCCTGCATTCATCAGATTTCGGGTAATATAATCCTCTTCTATCTTAGTGGGATACATCATTCTGCCGTTACAGGTAATAAAATACAGTGCCCGCTTCAGTACCACTCCGATTTTCTTCAGATGCTCGAAGGTAAGGCTTCCGTTTCGTCTGGCTCGTACAATCCTTCCTGCACTCTTTACCCCGATACCGGGAATCCTGAGCAGCATTTCATAGGAAGCCCGGTTGATCTCCACAGGAAACAGCTCCAGATGCTGCAGAGCCCAGTCTGCCTTGGGATCAAGGAAAACATTAAAATTGGGATGCTTCTCGCTTAAAAGCTCCCTGGCTTCAAACCCGTAAAAGCGCATGAGAAAATCCGCCTGATAAAGTCTGTGCTCCCTAAGCAGAGGCGGTCCCGAAGTTAATGCCGGTAAAGTCTTATCCTCGTTCACATTAATAAAGGCCGAGTAGAATACCCGTTTCAGCTGAAACTTCTTATACAGACTCTCTGCCACCTGTACAATCTGATAATCACTTTCCGGTGTGGCACCGATAATCATCTGGGTGGACTGGCCTCCACTGACAAATTTAGGGGCATGGCGATATACCACCAGCTCCTGCTTATTCTCTTTAATTCCCTCCTGAATCTGACGCATGGGGGCTAAAATCGTCTTGCGATGCTTGTTGGGTGCAAGCTCCTGCAGCGACTGAGCCGTTGGCAGCTCCAGATTCACGCTCATTCGATCCACCAGATAGCCCAGCTGCCTGATTAGCCGGGGACTGGCTCCCGGAATCCCCTTTACATGAATATAGCCATAAAAATGATGTACCGTTCTCAGCAAATAAATGGTTTGATACAAAAGCTCCATGGTGTAGTCCGGTGAGCCGATTACTCCTGAGCTTAAAAACAGGCCTTCAATGTAATTTCTTCGGTAAAATTCCATCGTCAGCCGGGCAATTTCTTCCGGGCTGAATGCTGCCCGTTCAATATCGTTTGATACCCGATTCCCGCAATATCTGCAGTCATAAATACAATAATTGGTCATGAGTATCTTCAGCAAGCTGATACAGCGACCATCGGCGGAAAAGCTGTGGCAGATTCCCGAAGCTACCGCATTGCCTGTCCCACCGATGTTACTGCGCCCCCCAAAGCGGCCTGCCCCTTCCTGTCCGCTTCGATCCACACCGCTGGAGGTACAGGCCACATCATACTTGGCCGCATCTGAGAGAATGGCCAGCTTCTTTTGCAGATTTGTGGTGTCATCCAGAATATTCACCTGTGGTTTTGCAAATTTCCCTACCGGTATTGGATTTGCCTGATTGCTTTTCTCTTCCATATCCCTGATTTCCCGCTCCTTTAAGTATTCCTCTTCAGTTGCAGAACATTTGTTCTTATTCTATTTTAGTACATATGTTCTGCTTTGTAAAGGAGAATCCGGGATTAATCTTATTTTATTTGTAAAGAAAAACCGGAAATCCATTTTCCGGTTTTTCTACTGTTCAAATTACAATGAACGCTGGGAACTTTGTAATTATCTTTTACTCTTTAATTCTTCCATATCAATGATTCTTTCCGCCCGCTCTGCCATTATAGTACTGTGGGTCACCATAATCACCGTTTTGTTATACTTTCCGGACAGATTTCTCAGAAGCTCAAAAGAAATGTCTGCTGACACAGAATCAAGGGCTCCCGTAGGTTCATCCGCCAGAACCAAATCTCCCGGCTTTACCAGTGTTCGTGCCAGTGCTACTCTCTGCTGCTCTCCTCCTGATAATGTATTTACTTTTGCATCTTTTAAAGGCAAAAGGTTTACTTTTTGCAGCACTTCTTCAATTTGCCCAAGCTTTTCCCTTCTGGAGCAATCCACAAAATTCATTGCCAGATAGAGATTCTGCGAAACAGTCATCTCTGCTATCAGTGCAGATGACTGGAATAGATAATTAATCGTATTTCTCCGTAAATATGTAGCTTCCCTGCTTTCAATTTTAGGTATACGTTTTCCGTAAATCATTATTTTCCCTTTATCATAAGTTTCAAGGGCACCAATCATATTCAATAATGTAGATTTTCCACATCCTGATGGTCCAACTAGGGCAACAAATTCTCCTTGAAGAATGGAAAAACTGATATTTTCAAAGATCATACGCGAGCCAAATTTTTTGGATATATTTTTTACCTCTACCGCTTTTATCATAATACCATTACTCCCCTTTAAAAGCTGATAATACTCTTCTAAGTTCATTTCGTGACATATATTTTATAAAAATCGCTACCTGTAGCAGGAAAATCAGCAGCATTAAAAGAAATCCGAATTTAGAGTGCAGTATCAGCATTGTAATAAGCTCAAGAACGGTCACACTTACAAGGAACAGAATCGGTTCCCGGTAAAGCTGCCAGAAATTGAATCCCAAAAACTTCTTTACATTTATTTTTTCCTGATTTGCGACCCGAAAAATCGTTGCCAAAATAAGCAGCAGTCCAAGTAAAATAAAGAGTAGAATCAAAAATACCATCCCAAACCATGACATGGTTACCCACAACTCTTTTTGTAACCCATCAATATAGCTTTTTACCTCTGAAAATACAATTTTATTATCAGATAAATTATATCGGGCAAATTCAGATTCAGCTGTGTAGAGTTCTTTTGTTTCTTTATCCGAAAATTTTATATATCCGTTAAAGCCGTTTGCTCTCAGACTCTCTGTCTCAAAATATCTCATATTCTCGGGTGTTGCTATATATATAACCGGATCTTTGACTGTTGAAGAATACTTCGACATCGCTGACCATGTAAAAAGTGCTGTTTCTGCCTGGTAATCCACATAATCAAATTCAGGATGCTTTGTAAACTCTGTCTGAATATCAGCACTACTGAGATTTTTCGTAGTATTCTCTTCAATCCAGCCTTTCATCTCTTCACGACTTTCCTTCGTCATATTCTCGGGGAAAAGATATATCCTGGTTCCATTTTTTGCTTTGGAAAGTATATCCTCCTCCACATGGATTCCCAGCTGTTCCAGATAATTCGGTGATACTGCAAAATACCAGAATGGTTCATCTGGGACGGATTGGTAAAAATGACTCTGTTTCCATAATGCTAAAACTTCATCATCATAATACGTCGTGTTGACAAGGTATACACCATCTTTATCCGCAATGTCTGAATACCAGTTATAAATATCCTGATTTAGCTGATTTGAACGCCCGGCAAAAGAATCTGAATCTTCTCCTACGGAAATTGTATTAAGAATTTCATACCTCTCTACACTTTCCCACTGTTTTTTTTGCTTCATATTTTCTGATATATACTGAATCGGCTGATCTACATAGCTCCCTCCAAAAACCAGACATGCACTAAGCAGAAGATAGCCGACAATTCCCAGAATATAAAGAGGCTGTTTAGGTATCCTCCCCCTTATGGCATCAATCGGCCTTGTCAGAATGATTACGATTGAAGCTATCATTGTTTCCAGCACTATGAGTAACACGTTAATCAAGGCTGACAGCATAAAAAAGCTGAATATCGTTACAGATATCCGATTCCATCCTGAAAGAAAATATCCTGCAATTACCAACGCGGGAATACACCCAAGGGTAAAGAAAAAATTCTTTTCAAAAATCCCCCATATAAATGCACCTTTTGACCAGCCTAACAATGCCAGTTTTCCTTGCTTGTCAAGATTTTGCATAGTAAGCACAAGCAATGCAACTGTATTCAGAATGATTTGCGCTGCTAAAAATGCAAGCAAAATATCTCTGGCAAAACTGTCATCCTGTACTTCACCGCTCATTGGTGTTAGTAATTTATTCTTTGATATTCCTGTGATTTCTTCTAATCCGCTTAAAAATTTATTCGAAGCTTCCGGCTGCCCGTTCACTATGTATATTCCATTTACAGTATCACTTTCTGCGATTATCTGCGATAATTTTTTTATTACAATCTTTTCCCCAAAACGAAATCGGGAAATATCCGTAAGCATATTTATGCTACCCTCATCCACTCCCAGAGTACTTTCCCTGTTCGATGAAGTAAGCAGCTGGTCTATCTGTACGGAACTTACAACATCTATTCCCATAAACGTCATTCGCGTATCCACATATGAAGTTTCTCCGAAGATACCAAATTTATATCCTAAAAAGCTTCCGTCATTTTTCAGCAAAGAATCTCTTCTTGCAATCAATAAATCCTCTTCTGCCGACTTTTCATAAATATATTTTTCTATATCCTGCTTACTCTCCCTAGACGTGTCTCGTAAATAGATCACTATACTGCTGTTTTCATTTAAATAGTTTTTCCAGGCCGCCATATACTGCCTATTAAGAAAAAATATTGTGGGCAGGGCAAGTAATATGCCCTGCATCACAATCAATATATTGACCATGTGCCATATCCTTCCAACAAACGATATCTTTTTCACGTTTTTTCCTTTCCTACTATCTGCAATTCCAATATGCTACTGCCGTTCCTGTTCCCACAAACTGTTCTGCATATGCAACCACTCCTGGATTTTTCCATCCTGAAGACGTTGCATTTGCAGTTGCCGAATGTTCATAAATAGTTGTCTGCACTTCAGAAAAACTAATTACAGCGAGTTTCCTCCCATAATTCCAATAAACGGCATCTCCTTTATAATAAACAGTTGCTGCCAATGCTGGAATCGAACTTCCTATCACCAATACTAATGCCATAATAATACCCAAAGCTTTTTTCTTCATATCGTTTCCTCCTTCTAACTGACGAATAAGATATCACCTATCAGAAGGCTATCTGCACATAAAATGCCTAATTACAATTTATTAGTATATACATACCTAAAGCTTATTTCCGCAACACTTTCTTATTTAACTTCTCTTTTTTATATTCACGATCCGCATTATTTTCTCTTATTTCCTTAGGAATCTCTGGGTCGAACATACCTAGAACCATGCATTTCCCGATTGAATGCTTCCCTAGATTAATTACAAAGTTTCCAATGTTCCATTTTACATTTCTATTCATTTTTGTCCCCTCCTCGTTTGTTGATATTTTTGATACCCTTATCATAACCTATTCTTCTACAAAACCTTAATATTGATAATAAAACGCATCTATGACCGAAAAAGTGTGTTATAAATAAAATGTTTCAACGTTTATTCAGTAGTAATCGTTGATTTCATGTGGTTCGAGTAATATAATGAAGCTAGATTATTTATATTGTATTCTGAAAGGTTTTAATGAAATGAAGTCACTGCAAATACTATCTTATTTTTTTAATATTTTTCCCTATTTGATTCCCATTTGCTGCTTTCTTCCCTTCAAGTTGAAAACCGGGCAAAAAGCAGTCCTCTCTCTCATCCTACTGGTTAATATGCTTCTTATGGGCTTCGTTCTTGGAAATATCGGTGTTATAGTTCTTATATTGAGCGTTTGTGCTTACATTTACTTACTTGATTCAAACCGGCTGTTAAATATCTGTATCTTTATCCTTACTTACCTCTTCTGTGTTCTATTGGATAATCTATACGCTTTATTATGGGACATATTCATCTATCCCATTGCTGATTTACAATCTCATATGGCATATTATATCGTTTATATTATTTCCTATACTGCATTTTTAACCTGCATATGCCTGTTAATCAGCCGTTCTCTCCACCCGATCATTCAAAGAATAAATTCCGATCATTCCCAACAGCTTCTGTTGTTAATCACTGCAAATCTGACCACTTGCCTGTTTATTTTTTTATTTAATATTTTCATGGGAGAATCTATCGGATATAACCGCAAAACAGTACTGTTTAACTGTGTTTTATTCGCCTGCTATTTTATCGTCAGTACAGTTTTAATCATAAATATCGTCAAAATCCGCTTGGAAAAAATGTATCTTGAAATGAAACAGGATTCTTATAACAAGATGCAGGAATATACCAACCAAATTGAAACCATGTATACCTCTCTGCGTTCCTTTAAGCATGACTATTCAAATATTATGCTTTCCATGTCTGGTTATATCGAATCGAACGATATGGATGGCCTAAGAAACTATTTTTGCACAGAAATTCTCCCTCTAAGCAGAAAAATGACAAAAGACACTGTTCATATAAACCAGCTAATGAATATCGGAATTACCGAATTAAAGGGTATTTTGTCATCCAAATTGCTGTATGCAATGGAACGGAATATCCATGTCAGCATAGAGGTTCCAGATGAAATAATCTCCCTTCCAATGGATACATTGGATTTATGCCGCATCATCGGCATCTTCCTAGATAATGCGATTGAAGCCACATTGGAAACGGCTTGTCCAACCATCTGTTTTGCACTGATTGATTTGGATACAGAATATCTCTTTGTTATTTCCAATACTTTTTTGGAAAAAGAAATTCCATATGCTACATTATCAAAACCAGATGTTTCTACAAAAGGGGAAAATCGTGGAATAGGTCTTTATAATGCCCATAAAATTATTTCCAGATATAACCACATATTTTTGGACACTGAAATTCAGGGGCAAACCTTTATACAGCGTCTTCAGCTTACAAAGCCTCATCTATAAAAGCTAATCCATTCCCCTCCTCTTTATATATAGAGGAAAAAGCGATAACGTTTCAAATACTACCGCGATCAATAACAAATACGGAATTTGTCTTATTATAATATCCGCTATAACCGTCGTGAACATATATGATAAAATCCAGAAGATAGTTCTTTTTTTTAATTTCTTATAATGCTTTTCTGAAATAGGATTATTTTCAGTTCCTTGCGGTCCAACTATAATCAGAATAATAAGGCAAATTATATATATGATAATAATGTGGCATAATATTATGTTTAATTGTCTGGAGATCCAAACGCCTACTCCCACAAATGTCCCTGTACCGATAAGGCAAGATGAACTCTTTTTAAAATGTATCCCACCTGCAGACGTTTTAACTATCCCATATGCTAGTAAAAGGATAGATGCCTCTATCAGTATACCAATGATTTTTGCCACGAAAAGAATCGTTCCAAGCATAATAGCATTATGAAGTAATATTTGGATACCTAACACCATATGCATTCGCTCAATATCATTCCAATAATCTTGGTCATCGCCTAAATATTTTACAATTTTATACGCTATTCTTTCCATACCCGAAATCTCCTATTCCTATCCTATCATACATGGAATAGCTTCACTGTATTGTTGTAATAACCGTTGATTTTAGTAGAATAAGTGTTGCTTTAAATTCATTTATTCTGCTATGAATGACGCTTATTCTTTTTCTTCAGCAATCACACAATATATCGTATAATAAGTATTATATTCAAAAGAAGAAAGGGAAATCACATGATTGACATATTTATCTGCGAGGACAATAAAAAGCATCTGGAAATTTTTCAGAAATGTATAAATAATTTCATTCTCATGGAAGGATTTGATATGCGGATCGTTCAGGCTACCTCAGATCCCCATAGCATTCTTAAGGAGATTCTGAATACCCAAAATACAGGACTTTTCTTTCTTGATATTGATTTAAAGTCTGATATAAACGGGCTTACCCTTGCTCAAAGGATACGAAAGATTCAGCCTCGCTGTTTTATTGTTTTTATCACTTCTCATTCCGAAATGAGCTTCCTTACTTTCCAATATAAGGCAGAAGCTCTTGATTTCATCGTAAAAGATACTGCTGAACACATAAAGTCGAAAATTCGTGAATGTCTTTTGGATGTAAACAATAAATACACTTCATTAAATAATGACATTGTTAAAACTTTTACAATAGTACAGAGCTATAAGCATATTGTCATCGAATATAACGACATTATATTTTTTGAAACATCCGGGAATATCCATAAGATTATCCTTCACGCGAAAAAACGGGTCATTGAATTTACAGGACAATTAAAAAACATCGAGCAGCAGCTGGATCATCGTTTCTACAGATGCCATACATCCTATATCATTAATACGGATAATATTTCCAGTGTGGATTTTAAACAACTGATCGTCCATATGAACAACGGTGAATTCTGTCCTGTGTCCGTAAGAAAAAAGAAGAGGTTAAAGGATTTGATTACAGCCTGTGGTCTGCCACATCGTCCTTGATTTGTGCCATCATCTGTCCAGGTGTCATTTACTGCTTGTATCGCCTTTCTAAACTTCCTTTTTTCAGTAATATCTATTAACTTTCCAATGGCTTTATCCTGCTGTTCCATCTTTCCATGGAAAGTAGCCGAAGAAGGAGTATCCCTTTGCTACCCTTCTCCGGCTATTTGTCCTACTTTCAGCAGCTTTCCTGTATACTCATATTTGGGATAAAATAGACCTGTTCGATTTTGCCCTACTCCACAATGTTTCCCTTAAAATCCCTACAACTTCTGATCCACCATAGCTCCCTTGATGTCCTCTGCCACCAAGGCCATTTTATCTACAATTTTTTCTACCTCCTGCTTAATATCGTTTTTTGCCTGAGCAAGATCAAGCATTTCCTCTACAGGCATAT